>NZ_RAWF01000181.1:0-20484 GCF_003612075.1 Corallococcus sp. CA041A | reverse complement strand
GGCGTGAAGCGCGCTCCGGAGGCGTGGCGGAGCTGCTCGCCCAGGTGCGCGCCCGCCAGCGCCGCCAGCTCTGGGCCCAGGGCCTGCTGCTGGGCGCCGTCGCGGCCCTCGTGCTCCTGTTCGCCACGGGCCTCCTGGGACGGGCGGCGCCGTGGCTTGCCCAGGGGCTCATGTGGATCGCCCTGCCCGTGGGCGCGGCGGTGGTTTACGTCTTCGGCGTCGTGCTCGCGCACCGGCAGGTGGGCGACGACGCGCGCACCGCCCGGCTCGTGGGCCAGCGCCGCCCGGAGCTGTCGCTGGATGTGCTCGCTGCGGTGGAGCTGTCGCGCGAGCGCCGTGAGGAGGCCGGCTGGTCCCCCCAGCTCGCGGACGCGTTCCTGAGGCAGATGGACGAGCGCGCCCGCACGGTGGACCCCGGGCTCGTGGTGGACCGCCAGCCGCTGCGCCGCGTGGCCATGGCGTGCGGCGGCGTGGTGCTGGCGCTCGCGGTGCTGCTGTTCTTCGTGGGCGGCCGGTGGGTCGCGGGCTGGAAGCACCTTCGCGAGCAGGCCTCGCGTCCGGAGACCGCCGCGCAGGCGGAGCCCATCACCGGCGACATCGAGCTGACCTACCGCTACCCCGCGTACACCGGCCTCGCGCCGCGCACCGTGCCCGGCACCAACGGCGAGGTCAGCGCGCCCGCGGGTACCGAGGTCGTGCTGAAGACGCGCTCGGACCGCCCCATCGAGCGCGCGGAGGTCGTGGTCAACGACCAGGTGCTGCCCCTCACCGTCACCGGCGGCCGCGAGCTCACCGGCAGCTTCGTCGCGAAGCAGGGCGGCCATTACCACTTCGTCTTCTATGCCTCGCGCGCGAAGCCGCTCGCGGTGGGCCCGGACATCCCGCTCACCGTGGAGGCGGACAAGTCCCCGCAGGTGACGCTGCTCACGCCGTCCACGGAGATTGAGGTCGACCCCGGCCAGACGGTGACGCTCAAGTTCGAGGCCACCGACGACTACGGCCTGTCCGGTCTGGCGCTGGTGTACCGCATGCCCGGCGCGAAGCAGGAGACGCGCGTGAACCTGCCGCGCGAGGACAGCCGCCGCAGCCGGGGCACCTTCAACTGGGACCTGGGCCCGCTCAAGCCCGCCCCCGGCGACCGCATCACCTACTACGTGGAGGCGAAGGACAACGACGCGGTGGAGGGCCCCAAGAAGGGCGTCAGCCGCACGCAGACCCTTCGCGTCTACAGCGCCGCCGAGCACCGCCGCGCCGCCCTGGAGAAGGCCGAAGTCCTTTGGGGCCGCCTGGTGGACCACCTGGCGGACCGCCTGGAGGGGCCCGACCGCGCGAAGCAGAAGGACGCGACCGCGGTGGAGACCGCGAAGTCCGTGGACACCAGTGGCCAGCAGCTCGCGGACGATTTCCGCGCTCAAGGCGCCGAGCTGTCGCGGGAGAAGGACGTGCCCAAGGAGATCGTCTCCGCGCTCCTGAACATCGGAGGGGAGCTCAAGCGCAGCGTGGGCACCACCTCCGACTTCCGCCGACTGTACCTGCGCACCCAGCGCGCGCGCGGCGAGGACTGGGGCACCGGCACCCGGCTCACCGCCGTGGTGGAGGACGAAATCGAGGGCCTGGAACGCGACATCCTCTACCTGGAGTCGCTGCTGGACCGGCAGAAGCTGGAGGCGCTCCAGGAGCTGACGAAGCAGCTGGCCAACGAGCGCCGCGACCTGTCGCGCCTCATCGAGCAGTTCAAGGCCAACCCGGACGAGGCCGCGCGCGAGCAGGTGATGCAGCAGATCCAACAGCTCAAGTCGCGCATCCAGGAGCTGATGCAGCGCATGGCCGAGCTGCGCAAGGGCATCCGCGACGAGCACCTCAACGCGGAGGCGCTGTCGGAGATGATGCAGCAGGAGGACATGCAGGGCGCCATGGATGAAGTCGAGCGCCTGATGCAGGAGGGCAAGGCGGACGAGGCCCTGGCGAAGCTCCAGGAGCTGGGCATGCAGATGGACGAGATGCTCGAGTCCATGGACAAGTCCCAGGAGGACTTCGGCGCGGAGCAGTACCCGGAGCTGGCGGAGAAGTTCGGCAAGTTCATGGACGACCTGCAGGGCACCATGAGCGAGCAGCAGAAGGTCGCCGAGCAGACGCGCGCCCTGCGCGACCAGGCCCGCGGGCAGAACCGCGACCGGCTCAAGGAGAAGGGCCAGGCCCTCAAGGACGAGCTGAACCGCAAGCTGAAGCAGGTGCAGGAGGACTACCAGAAGCTCGATCCAGGCCGGCTCAACAGCCGCGCGGCCCGCCCGCTGGAAGAGGCCCAGTCCGAGCTGCGCAACGTGGAGAACGCGCTCAAGGTGGACGACTTCGACCTCGCCGCGGAGTCCGCCGCGCGCGCCGAGGACGCCGCGCGCCAGCTGTCCAGCATGGGCGAGCAGCAGCGCCAGCTGGATGAGATGTTCGGCAACCCGCCGGAGGTGCGTCAGCAGTCCGCGAAGCTCGCGGAGCAGCTCAAGAAGGACTCGCGCGACGTGTCGGACGTGAGCCAGCAGCTGCAGAACCTCTTCCCGCCGCCGGGCTCGCAGCTGTCGCCGCAGGAGAAGCAGCAGCTCCAGCAGCTGGGCCAGCGCCAGCAGCAGCTGGAGCAGCGCGCGCAGGGCCTGCGCCAGCAGATGGAGGACATGGAGCAGACGGCGCCGCTGTTCGGCGAAGAGGCCGGCCAGCAGATGGATGAGATTGGCCAGCGCATGGGCGAGGCATCCCAGCGCATGCAGGGCAAGGACCCCGGCCGCGGCTACGGCGAACAGCAGGCCGCCATGGAAGGCCTCAAGCGCTTCCAGCAGCAGATGCAGCAGAGCCAGCAGGGCCGCAAGGGCGGCCGCGGGCTGCCCATGCCCATGGGCTCCGGCCGCCGCCAGGAGGGCAACGGCCGCAACCCACAGGACAAGGTGGAGCTGCCGGACGAGGACGCGTTCCAGGCGCCTCGCGAGTTCCGCAAGGACCTGCTGGACGCGATGAAGCAGGGCGCGCCGGAGAAGTACCGCGAACAGGTGAAGCGCTACTACGAGGAGCTGGTGAAGTGAGCCGCCGCATGCACGCGACCATCCCGGGCCTGGGCGTCCTGTGCGCCCTCCTCCTCGCCGTCCCCACGGCCTTCGCGCAGCCGCCCGACGCCGCCCTCAAGGAAGAGGTGAAGCAGCGGCTGGGCAAGGTGGAGCAGTCGCTGGACGACTGGGACGTGGGAAGCGCCCGCCGCGAACTGGCCGAGGTCGAGAAGCGCGTACCGTCCGAGCTGGAGCCCCTGAAGTACTTCCAGGGACGCGTGGCCTTCGAGGAGGGCCAGTACGACGACGCGGTGACGCTGCTGGAAGGCGCCAACATCGAGGACAAGCCGGGCAGCTACCTGCGGCTCGCCAAGGACACGCGCACCATCGTCAAGGACCACCAGCGCGCGGAGAGCGAGCACTTCATCTTCTTCTACCCGAAGGGCAAGGAAGAGATCCTGGTGCCCTACGCACTGGAGACGCTGGAGGCCATCCACCGGGCGCTCGCGGAGGACCTGGGCTGGACGCCGCCGGGCAAGGTGCGCGTGGAGGTGGTGAACAACGCGCGCGAGCTGTCCCGCGTCAGCACGCTGACGGAGAAGCAGATCCGCACCACGGGCACCATCGCCATCTGCAAGTTCAACAAGCTGATGGTCACGAGCCCCAAGGCCGTGGCGCAGGGCTACGACTGGCAGGACACGCTGGCGCACGAGTACGTGCACCTGGTGGTCAGCCAGATGTCCCACAACACCGTGCCCATCTGGCTGCACGAAGGCCTGGCCAAGTTCCTGGAGTCGCGCTGGCGCGGCAAGGGTGGCCTGGCCATGACGCCCTCCACGCAGGCGCTCTTGGGCAAGCGCGTGAAGGAGGACAAGCTCATCCCCTTCGAGAAGATGCACCCCTCCATCGCCATGCTGCCCACGGCGGAGGACGCGGCCACCGCGTTCGCGGAGGTGTTCTACGCCATCGACTACATCCACGGCACCAAGGGCACCGCCGGCCTGCGCGCCCTCTTGCAGGAGCTGAAGGCGGGCCAGCCGGACAAGAAGGCGGTGGAGGTGGCGACGGGCATGCCCTTCCCCCTCTTCGAGAAGACCTGGCTGTCCTACGTGAAGAAGCAGCCCTTCCCCCAGGAGCTGGTGCCGCGCGACGACCGCGTGGTGCTCAAGGAGGACGCCAAGGGCGCGCAGAAAGACAGCGAGAAGAAGGGGCGCGAAATCTCCTTCGGCGGCTTCTCCGAGGTGACCGAAGTCCCCGCGCGCAAGTTCGCGCACCTGGGTGAGGTGCTGCGCGAGCGCAACCGCGTGAAGGCCGCCGCGGAGGAGTACTCGCGGGCGCACAAGCTGGTGGGCGACAAGTACGAGTCGGTGTCCAACAAGTTCGCGCTCGCGCTGCTGGAGCTGCGCCGGCTGGATGAAGCGGAGTCCGTGCTGCGCGGCTCGCTGCGGATGCACCCGGGCTCGCCCTCCACCAACGTGCACCTGGGCCGCATCCTGCTGTTCCGCAAGGACTACCCGAAGGCCAAGACGGCGTACCTGGAGGCGCTGGCGTCGGATCCGTTCGACCCGGAAATCCATGTGGCCCTCACGCGCATCCACGGCGCGCTGGGGGAGACGGCGCTCGCGGCGCGCACGCGCGGGGCCGCCGCCAATCTCACGGGCCTCAAGCCCGACGACGTGGACCGCGCCGCCCAGGCCTTCCTGCGCGCCGAGGACGAGCTGTCCGAGACGAAGAACGTCCCCGCCGGCACGCCCGACGCCCCGAAGCCGAAGGCCGCTCCGAAGCCGGCGCCGCAGCCCGCGAAGTAGCCCTCCTCCCCGGCGGCCAGCCAGCCGGGGCCCTGCCTCCGTTCTCTTCCCTCCCTCGCGGGATGCCTGGCTTTCCGGGCACGAGGAGGACGGGATGGCGTTCCCGGACAGCCGTGTGGTGCTGAACGTCCGCGCCCGCTCCCGGGGGCAGTGGTGCTGTCCACTGCCGCACCGGGTCCGGGACGCAACGTGAATTGGCACACGTCCGTCCTCCCACCCTCTGGGTTCGCTGTCGCGCCCTGCTCCAACGTGCGCCGCGCGGATCCGGAAGTGTGTCCGGTCCACCGGCCTTGACCCGCCTCACATCCGAGGCTCTGAAAAGGAGCAGCACCCCATGAAGCGCACCCTGCATGGAGTCACCCTCGCCGCGGTCCTCTTCACCGGCGGCGTCTCGCTGGCCCAGAGCGCCACGTCCGCCAACCCGCCGGTCGGAGAGAAGACGCCCACCGTCGCCAAGGGCACGGTGGAGTTCAAGGGCTTCATCGTCCCCGCGGATCCAAAGGCCTTCCTGGAGCGCCTGCACTACATCAACCAGTCGGAGATCAAGCAGGCGAAGCTCGCGCAGCAGAACTCGCAGAACCCGGACGTGCAGAGCTACGCCAAGATGATGGTGGACGCGCACACGACCGCTGACCAGAAGGTCATGGACTATGCGAAGTCGCAGAACATGAAGCTGGCGGAGATGCCCAAGGCCACCAACGACATGGAGAAGAAGGCCATGGCCGCGGACAAGGCGGACATGGAGAAGCTCCAGGCGCTGAAGGGCGCGCCGTTCGACTCGACGTACATGGCCGGACAGGTTGGCGCGCATGACGCCGCCATCGGCAAGGTGATGGCCGCCCAGCAGGGCATGGGCGCCACGGGCGAGCTGGCCACGCTGCTCACGAACCTCACCCAGGAGCTGCCGCGGCACCGCGACATGGCCTACCAGACGCTGGGCAAGCTGGACGACGCCATGGGCGTGGGCGGCGCCGGCATGCAGGGCGGCACCATGGACCACGGATCCATGCACGGCGCCCCGCCGAGCACCCCCACGCCGAGCGGCTCGATGGGCGGCACCCCCAGCGGTGCGACGAAGACGAAGTAATGCAGCAGCGGTGAAGTACGCGGCGCCTCCCTTGAAGTGAATTCACGGGAGGCGTCATCCGCGTGCATAGTGCCGGGCCATGTCCCGACTGATTGCCCTGGCCTCCTGTGTCTCCGTGCTGCTCCTCACCGGCTGCTCCAACGACGCCGACGCCATCTGCGACTACCGCAAGCAGTGCTTCGACTCCGACCTGGACACTGGCAAGTGCGCCGAGAAGGTTGGCGCCTGGGAGGAAGAGAAGGAGAGCGAGCAGGACGCCCGCCGCGAGCGCACCGCGGAGTGTTCGCAGTGCATCTCCGACCGCACCTGCGCGGAGGTCATCGCCAGCTGCATCGACGACTGCTTCGGCATTCCCTGAAACCCGCATGAAGCCCTGGGGCGCAACGCCCCAGGGCTCACCTTCCGCCGGGCTTCAGCTACTTGCGCGTCCAGCGGTCCAGCCAGCCCAGCACCTCGTCGTGCCACTGGATGCTGTTCTGCGGCTTGAGTACCCAGTGGTTCTCGTCCGGGAAGTAGAGGAAGCGGGACGGGATGCCGCGGCGCTGGAGCGCGGTGAAGGTGGCGATGCCCTGCGTGTCCACCACGCGGTAGTCCTTGCCGCCGTGGATGACGAGCATGGGCGTCTTCCACTTCGCCACCTGGTTCACCGGGTTGAACTTCTCGTACGACTCCGGCTTCTCCCAGGGCAGCGCCTTGTGCTCCCACTCGGGGAACCACAGCTCCTCGGTGTCGTAGTAGGCGGCGCGCTCGTCGAAGATGCCGTCGTGGTTCACGAGGCACTGGAAGCCGTCCGCCCAGTTACCGGCGATCCAGTTGATCATGTACCCGCCGTAGCTGCCGCCCAGCGCGCACCGCTTCGTCTTGTGGATGAACGAGTACTTCTGGAGCGCGGCGTTCAGGCCCTTCTGCAGGTCCTCCAGCGGCTTGCCGCCCCAGTCCCCGGAGATGGAGTCCGTGAAGGCCTGGCCGTAGCCGGTGGAGCCGTGGAAGTCGATCATCACCGCCACGTAGCCGCGGCCCGCGTACACCTGCGGGTTCCACCGGTAATGGAAGTGGTTGCCGAAGCTGCCCTGCGGTCCGCCGTGGATGAGGAAGGCCAGCGGGTACTGGCGCTTCGGGTCGAAGTCCACCGGCTTCACCACGTAGCCGTGCACCGTCTCGTTGTTCCAGCCCGGGAAGTTGAACTGCTCGAAGGCGCCGAACTTCAGGCCCGCGAGCGCGTCCTTGTTCACCTGGGTGAGCTGCCGCGCGCCGGTGCCGTCCGCCTTCACCGCGTACAGGTCCGCCGGCGAGTCCAGGTCATCCATCGCGTAGACGACCTGGCCGTCCGCCGCGGGCTGGGCGCCGTCCGCGTTGCCACCCTGGGTGAGGCTGCGCGCCTTGCCGGTGGCCACGTCCAGGGCGAACACGGTGTTCTGCCCCACGTCGTTGGCGGTGGTGAAGAGCGTGGCGCCGTCCTTGCTCCACGCGAGCGAGCCAGCCGAGCGGTCCCAGTCCTGGGTCAGCACGCGCTCCTGGCCGCCCGGCCACGTGCGCAGGATGACTCGGAAGCGGTCGGCCTCGAAGCCGGGGCGGGACATGGCCACGTACGCGAGCGTCTTGCCGTCCGGGCTGAACACGGGGCTGGTGTCCGTGGCGCGGTTCTTCTCCGTGAGCTTGCGCGGCTTCGTCTTTCCGTCGACGGGCGCGAGGAACAGGTCCAGGTCGGTGGACCACGACTCGGTGGGGCCCACGTCGCGCGCGGCGAAGACGAGGCTCTTGCCGTCCGGGGTGAAGGTGAACTCCTCCGCGCCACCGAAGGGCTTGCTGGGCGCGTCCGCGTCCATGCCCTTCATCACGTCCACGGCCGTGCCGCCGGCCACGGGGACGACGAACAGGTGCGAACGCGTGCCGTCCTTCCAGGTGTCCCAGTGACGGGCGAAGAGCTGATCATACGCGCGGCCGGTGGTCTTCTTCTTGGAGGCCTCGGCGGCGCGCTGGGTGTTGCACGCGAGGTCCGCGCAGTCAGGGCGCGCGTCCAGCGCCACCGCGAGCTGCTGGCCGTCACGCGACAGCACGAAGCTGTTCACGTCCAGCGGCAGCTTCGTGACCGGAAGCGGTTCGCCGCCATCCAACGGCAGGCGCCACACCTGTGACGAGCCGCCGCGCGACGACAGGAAGAAGAGGCTCTTGCCGTCCGGAGCCCAGACGGGGTCGGTGTCGCTGTCCGGGTGGGAGGTGAGCTGGCGCGGCGCGGAGCCGTCCAGGTTGGCGAGCCACAGGTCGGTGCGCCCGCGGTTCATCTCCATGTCGGTGGAGCGCAGGACGTAGGCGACCTGGCGGCCGTCGGGAGAGACACGCGGGCTGCTGAGCCGGCGCAGCGTGACCAGGTCCTGTTGATTGAACGGATGAGGCGCGGGCGCGGGGTTGGCGCCGAGCGCCAGGGCCGCGAGGAGCGACAGGGGCACGGAAGGTTCCTCCGGAGAGATGGAACCCGGACCGTGCCCGTGGGAAGGCGGGCTGTCCACAGACGAAGTGTGGGAAGGGGCGCGCGCGGGCCACTCCGGGTGGCTGCCGCGATGCGGCGATGTTAGGCAGGGCCATGTCCACGTCCACGCCCGTCGTCATCCACGTCTGGTCCGACTTCGTCTGTCCCTGGTGCTACGTCGGCCTCGCCGAGGTCGAGAAGGTGAAGAAGGAGTACGACGTCCAGGTGGAGTGGCATCCCTACTTCCTGCGCCCGGAGACGCCGCCGGAAGGGCTGCCGCTGCCCGAGTACGTGCGCGAGGGGATGAAGGACCCCAACAACCCGCTCAAGCTCCGCGCCGCGAAGGCCGGGCTGAAGATGGTGCACCGGGACATCATCCCGTCCACGCGCCGGGCGCACGAAGCGGCGGAGTACGCCCGGGCCGAGGGCAAGCTGGCCCCCTTCCACGCAGCGGTGCTGCGCCGGTACTGGAGCGAGGGTCAGGACCTCTGGCAGTGGGACACGCTCCGGGGCGCGGGCGTGGAGGCCGGGTTGGATCCGGACGAACTGCAGCGCGCCGTGGAGGAGGGCCGCTTCCGCCAGGTGGTGGAGCAGGCCGTGCGCGAGGCGCAGGAGATGGGCATCCGCGCGGTGCCCACGTTCATCCTGGGGGAGAAGGTGGCCATCCAGGGCGCGCACGAGTACCCGTCGTTCCAGAAGGCCATGGAGCAGCTGGGCGCGAAGCCGAAGCAGCAGGGCTGACGGGAGCTACAGGCCCTTCACCAGGATGAGCAGCCGCGCGAAGGTCTCCGGACCTTCGCCAGCCAGCCCCTTGGCGAAGTCCAGGAACGAGGGCGCCTGCTCCACGTGCTTGGCGACGACCTGGAACGCCTCCACGGCGGCGGCGTCCAGCGCGGCCTCGGGCGTACCGGGAGCCTCCAGCAGCGCCACCACGGCCGGGTGCCCGAGCAGCACCCAGCGCACCACGGAAGCGCGCAGCACGAGCAGGAACACGGCGTTCAGGAGGCTCTCGGCCTCGGTGAACGGGTGGCGCAGGACGTGGTTGAGCGCGTGGTGCAGGAAGTACTGGTGCACGCGCTCGCCGTGCAGGGACTCCAGGGCGGAGCGCCGCGCGGCATGGAGTTCCCACGCCTGGTCTGGATGCGTGTCCGCGCCGCCGTAGGACTCTCGCACGGCGTTCATCAGAGAGAGGAAGCGCGGGCTGCTCACGGCGGCCTCACGTGAACGGAGCACGGCGCCGCAGATGCCGGCCCACGGGCCTCCGGGCAGCTCCAGCGCTTCGAGCTGCGCGCTCAAGGACGCGAGGGTGTCCGTGGATTCGTACTCGCCGAGGATGCCCGTGAGCCGCTCTGCATCCGATGAAGCGAGCGCCGTGGTCCCCGGGAAGTAGAAGTCGCCCAGGTCCAATGCCATGCGGCCCAGCGCGTACAGCCTCGCGGCGAACGGGACTTCGCGCCGATTCAAGAGCCGCAGCATCGCTTCGCGCACGGTGTCCGCGTGGGCCGTCCACGCGTCGTCCCCCGCCGCCACCTGCCGCGCGACCTGCGGGCGCAGGGCCTGCTCCTCGGGCACGGGCTCGCGCACCAGCGCGTCCTCCGCCAGCAGGCACAGGCGCGCCGTCTCCGGACACGCGAGCGACCCGGCCATCTCCACCTGCGCGCCCCAGCGCGTGAGCACTCGCGGGAAGACGGAGCAGCCGTCCGGCAGCACTGCTTCGCCATAGCGGCGCTGGAGCGAGCACAGCTTCGCCTCATCCAGGAAGGAGCAGTGCCCGTCCGCGCGCTTGCCCAGGATGCCTGCCTGCTGGCCCGTGGCGCCGTCCGGACTTGGCTTGATCAGCGCCGCGACGCGCGCCTCGTCAGGTGTGCCCGCGACCTTCTGGCGCAGCAGGCTCCAGCGCGACTCGCTGATGGGCACGGTGAGCCCCGCGCAGCAGGTGTCCTCGCACGCTTCCGCGATGCAACGGAAGCGCGCCATGTAGCGGGGGGCCGAGGCGGTCATGGAGCCCAGTCTACTTGCGGCCCAGCGCCTTCTTCACGAACCCCCAGAAGCGGCCCGCGCGCTCCTTGAGGTCCGCGCCCCGGCGCTCCTCGGCGGCGCTCACCGCCTCCTTGCTCACCTGGAGTTGCTTCTGGAGCTCCTCCGGCGAGTAGCGCGTGGCGAGCGTCGCCTTCACTTCCTTGCGCGTCGAGTACTCACGCGCCTCCACGTGCAGCACGCATTCGGAGTCGAGCTTGAGCGTGACGGCGACGCGCACGGAGCCCTTGGGGCCTTTTGGGAGACCTTCCATGCGCACGGTGCCCAGGTACTCGTTGGCGGAGATGTGGTTGTCCTCGCCCTGGAAGACGGACAGCTCCATCCGCTCCTCGTTGTCCTGCGACGTGCTGATGGCGAACGAGCGCTGCGTGGGCAGCGGGCTGTTGCGCTCGATGACGCGCTTGAAGCCGCCGCCGGGCATGGCCACGCCAATGGTCATGGGCAGCACGTCGATGAGCACCACGCTGCTCACCTTGTCCACCGAGCCCGAGTACAGCGCCGCGCCCAGCGCCACGGCCTCGTCCGCGTTGACGCTCGCCTGCGCGTTCTTGCTGAAGAGGCCCTTGAGCTTGTCGCGCACCAGCGGCATGCGGCTCATGCCGCCCACCAGGATGATGTCGTCCACCTCCGAGGCCTTCAGCTTGGAGTCCAGGAGCACGTCGCGCACCACGTCGATGGTGCGGTTGAGCAACGGGTCGCAGATCTTCTCCAGGTCCTGGCGCGACATCGTCACGCGCAGGTCCCGGGGACGGCCCGCGTCGTCCATCATCAACATGGGGATGTGGACCTCGAAGGTGCTGCGCTCGGACAGCGCCATCTTCGCGCGCTCGGCGGCGTCGCCCACGCGCGACAGGGCGATGCCGTCCCCGTTGAACGCGATGCCTTCCTTCTCCTGGAAGCGCTCCAGGAGGAAGTCGACGATGAGGTTGTCGAAGTCGATACCGCCCAGGAAGATGTCGCCGCCGGTGCCCAGCACCTCGAAGACGTTCTTCTCGATGCGCAGGATGGTCGCGTCGAAGGTGCCGCCGCCCAGGTCGTAGACGAGCACCTTCTTGTTGAGCTCGCGGTTGAGGCCGTACGCGAGCGCCGCGGACGTGGGCTCGTTGAGGATGCGCTCCACCTTGAGGCCGGCCATCGCGCCCGCCTTGCGGACCGCTTCACGCTGGGGCTCGGAGTAGTAGGCCGGCACCGTCACCACGGCGCGCTCCACCTTCTGGTTGAGATGGGTTTCAGCCATCTCCTTGCACTCGCGCAGGATGATGCCCTGCACCTCTTCCAGCGACAGCACGTCGGTGCCCAGGCGCACGGCGGCGCGGCCGGCGGCATCCGGAGTGATTTCGTAGTGGAAGCGCTCGCGAACCTGCTTCACCACGGCGCTGTCGTAGGGACGGCCCACCAGGCGCTTCGCGCCGTAGATGGTGTGCGTGGGCCGCAGGACGAGCTGGTTCTTCGCGCGGTGGCTGACGAGCAGCTTGTTCTGCGCGCTCAGCGAGATGACGGACGGGATGGTGTTGTAGCCCTCGCGCGAGCGCAGCACGACGGGACGTCCGTTGGACAGCAGCGCCACGCAGGAGTTGGTGGTGCCCAGGTCGATGCCGATGACCGGTCCCGTACCGGCGATTGTCTGTGGCGGCGTGAGGTAGATGGGACGCACCTGGCCATTGGCATCCAGGGGAGGCGGCGCGGAGGCCACCGGCGCGGCGGCGGGCGCGAGCGTCGCGGGGGCCACCGGAGCAGCGGGCGCGGGCGGGGCCTGGCGCACGGACGGAGGAAGCACGCTCGGCGGCGGCTGCGGCGGAGGAGCCATGGGCCGCGCGGCGGGACGGCCCGCCGAGGACACGGGCTCGCGCGCCAGTTCCAGCGGCCCGTCGTCGTCGATGGACAGGTCCAGGTCGAACTCGGCGCTGCCGCCGGACGGGCGCGGCGCGGGAGGCTGCTGCGGCGCGGGAGGCTGCTGCGGGACAGCGCGGCCCCAGGACGACGCAGGCTCCTGGGCGAGGTCGGGAGCGCGGCCCGCGGCGGAACCGGGCTCGCGGCCCAGGCCGGGCGCCGCGGGACGGTTGGCGAAGGAGCCGGGCTCCAACGGCAGCTCACCGGGAGCGCGCGCCGCGGGACGTCCCGCCACGGATCCAGGCTCGCGGCCCAGTCCAGGTGCACGCCCCGCCGCGGATCCAGGATCCAGTCCCAGACCCGGCACGGAGGGACGTCCGGCGGCGGATCCGGGCTCACGCCCCAGGCCCGGCGCGGCGGCACGGCCGGCGGCGGATCCAGGCTCACGCCCCAAGCCCGGCGCGGCGGCACGGCCGGCGGCGGATCCAGGCTCAAGTCCCAGACCCGGCGCCGCGGGACGACCTCCAGAAGAGCGAGGCTCAAGTCCCAGGCCCGGCATGGCGGCACGGCCAGCGGCGGATCCAGGCTCGCGTCCCAGCCCCGGTGCACGGCCGGCGGCGGATCCAGGTTCGCGCCCCAGTCCCGGCGCACGTCCCGCTGCGGATCCAGGCTCACGCCCCAGACCCGGCGCTGCGACACGGCCGGGTGAGGACGCGGGCTCACGCCCCAACGGCCGCTGACGGCCCGGTGAGGACGTGGGTTCACGCGCCAGCTCCAGCGGAGCCTCGTCGTCCAGGGATGACAGGTCGAAGTCGAACTCGGCGCTGCCGCCAGAGGGCTTGGCGGGAGCCACCGGCGGCACGATCGGCATCGCCGCAGGCGGCGGGGCCGCGCGCTGCACAGGCGGTGGAGTCACCGGCGCGGCGCGAGGCGGCGGCGCGGGGGCGACATCCGAGAAATCCAACTCGAACCCACCCGCGTCGCCCGCGGCCGAAGCCGCGTCGTCCTCCACGGAGAGCCCCACTTCGATGGGCACCTCTTCCAGCGGCTCGCCCATGGCGATGGGCTCATCCACGACCGGAACCTCGAACTCGAAGTCGAGCCCCGGCAGCGGCTCGTCGCCTCCCGACAACACGCCCTGCACGGTGGGCGGAGGCGTTCCCGCGATGAGCTCGTCCAGCGGGATGTCCACGTCGTTCGCGGAGTCCGCCTGCGCCAGCCCCATGTCCTCGTCCGGACCGCCCAACGAGAACGGCTCGTCCGCGCCGCCCAGCGACAGCGGCTCGTCCGCGGCGGGAGCGGGACTGGAGGACGGAGCATCCAGATCATCGAACAGCGAATCGAGCGCGGCACCACCCGCGGCCGGCTGCGCGGGACGCGTGGGCGGTGCAACGGCGGCGGGGCGCGCGGGGACGGCGGCGGGCCGGGGCGCGGCGGCAACTGGCGGCACGGCCACGGGCGGACTCACCGGCGCGATGCCCGGCGCGGTCAACGGCGCGATTCCTGGCGCGGCCAACGGCGCGATGCCCGGCGCCACGACCGGAGCAATGGACGGCAGCGGCGCGGCGGCGGGCACGGCACCGCCGCCCGGCTTGCGCTGGAGCATCAGATCCACAAGCGCGCGGCTCGCGGTATCCAGCTCCTGGAACTGCAACCCCATTCCCGGAGGCCCCGCGGGGTCGTTCACATCGCGCACCCAGCGCACGGTCGCGGTGCCCTGGAGCACGCGCACGCCGTTGGCGATCTGCACCTCGAAGCGCACGGGCGTGCCCACCGGCTGCGGCGTGCGCGAGCGGATGAACATGCCCCCGGGGCTGATGTTGGTGGCGAACTCCTCGGTGAAGCTCCCCACGCTCTCATGCTTGAGCTTCACCAACAGACCGACCGACTTGCGGTCCGAGGTACGCCGACCTTGATCCATGGTTCAGCACTGTCGCGTCCGGGGGCCATTCCCTCAAGGGGGTTCTGGCCCCCTGCCCGTCCGGCCGGTGCCCGTTCGAGACCTTCAGGTGCGCATCTGACTTACCTGTATGTCCCCGCTATCCTGGGACTTCGTTTCCCGCAGGAAGAGGTCCGGGACCGCCGGACGGGAGTCCTCCGATGAACGCGGTTCCCCATTTCGCCCCGGTTCCCCTGCAAGCGCGGTGGTTGGTGGACCGACGGCACGACCTGCTCTCCACGGTCGGGGGACTGGGCGCGAGCCTGGCGCTGATGGCGTTGCACGTGCTGGGGGGCGTGAGCGGGCCGCCGCTGTGGTGGGCATGGGTGCTGCTGTTGGATGGGCCGCACCTGTTCGCGACGGTGTCGCGCACGTACCTGGACGCTCGGGAGCGGAAGGCGCGAGCCCGGCTGCTCTGGGGCAGCCTGGCGTGGTTCGCGGCGGGGCCGGCGGTGTTCACGGCGTCGGTGCTGTCCGGCCAGCGCTGGCCGTTCGCGGTGTTCGTGACGCTGGCGGCGCTATGGGCGTACTGGCACGTGGTGCGGCAGCACTACGGCATCATGGTGCTCTACCAGCGCAAGGCCGGGGAGCGAGACGCGTGGGACCGGCGGCTGGACAGCGTGACCCTGTACGTGGGGTTGCTCGCGCCGTTCGTGGCGTTCGCGCTGACGCATCCGGGAGCGCGACGCCGGTTGGGGCTGATGGCGGAGCCGACCTGGGAGGTCGGAGTGGCGCACGCGTGCTTCGCGTTGGTGCTCGCGGTGGTGGGGGTGCTGGCGGCGAGGCAGGTGTGGCGGTGGCGCCAGGGGCTGGGGGTGAACGGGCCCAAGTTGTTGATGCTGGCCGCGGCGCTGGGGCTGACGTCGCTGGTGTTCTGGCCGTCGGTGTCGCGGCGGATGGACTTCCTGATGTTCACCGTGGCGGTGACGGCGTTCCACAACGTGCAGTACCACGGCATCGTCTGGTTCTTTCACCGCAACCGCTACCACGCGGAAGGCGTGGACCGAGCCGCGTTCGGTTGGGCGCCGAAGGTGAGCCAGCGGTTCATCATCTACGCGCTCTGCGGGCTCGCGTTCACGCTGCTGTACCGGACGCTGGGCTGCGGCATGGGCGTGCATCCGGGCTGCGGCGCGTTCGACGCGAAGGTGGCGATGGGAGGCAGCGGGCTCACGCTGCGAGATTTGATGGAAGGCTTCATCTGGGGCTTCGCGCTGCACCACTACTTCCTGGACCAGTACATCTGGCGCGTGCGCAAGGACGCGGGGCTGAACCAGGACCTGAAGCTGAACACCGCGGCGGCTGCGTGACGCCCGGCCCAGAGGGTGTGTCGGACCTGTGCCTATTATCCGCACACCATGGCCAGCAAACATCGACGGCGGACACCTCCTCGTCCCGCGACCGCGCGTCGCCCCGCCACAGCAACGCCCACGTGGCCCCTGCCCATGCAGCGCATCCCGCTCAGCGAGGCGCGCAGCCATCTCAGCGCGCTCGTGCAGCAGGCGGCCACCCAGCGGCATGTCACCGCCATCACGGTGCACGATGAGTTGAAGGCGTTCCTCATCGCGCCCTCGCGATTGGAGGCCCTGCTGGAAGCGGAGCGAAAGGCGCGTCCTTCCCGGAAGCGGAAATCGAAGCTTCGAGGCTCCCTGCGCATCGTCGGTGACCTGGAAGCTCCCGATGAGAGCCCCAGTCAACGACTCCAGCGCTCCGCCCTGACCTCCGCGGAGGTGCTGGAGCTTGAGTGAAGGCTACGTGCTCGACACGAATGCCCTGCTCTTCTACGCGGGCGACCAGTTCCAGAAGCTCGGGCCCACGGCGAAGCGCGCGTTCTCCGCCTTCGAGCACCGGCGCGGCTATCTGGTGGTGCCCGCGCCCGTCGTGCTGGAAACGTGGTTGCTTGCCCAGGGCGGGAAGCTGCGTTTCCCCACCACGCTGGACTCATGGTGGGCGGGCATCGACTGTCCGGAGCTGGTCCACGACCCCATGAGCGAAGCGGATGTCCGGGAGGCAGCCCGGCTCGACTGGGAGCATCGGGACCACTTCGACCGGCTCATCGTGGCGGCGGCCCGCAGACTCGGACTGCCGCTCCTCACCCGCGACCGCGCCATCTCCGTCTGGGCGCAGGACACCGGAGGCATCGAGGTCGCGTGGTAGCGCGGCCCCGACGCCCGTAGCGAATCACAGCGTCACGAGCCACAGGAACGCATCCTGGTTCCAAAGGTGACAGGGCTCACGGCTCCATCTCGGTAGGCGCACGGAGCGCCCGGGTGAGTGCCTCGTTCAGCTCGCGCTTGAAGCTCGTGGTCATCCAGGCGTTCGGGATGGCATCGAAGCCGTGGATGGCCCCGGGGTAGACATGGAGCTCCACCGGGACTCCCGCTCGGGAGAGGCGGCGGGCGTAGTCCATGGACTCGTCGAAGAAGACGTCGAGCGAACCCACGGCGATGAAGGCGGGGGGCAGGCGCGAGACGTCCTGGCCGAGCGAGGCCGAGAAGTGCCCGGCGCGAGAGTCGGTCGGGAGGTAGTCCCCGCGCAGGGACTCCCAGCCGAAGCGGGTGTGCGCACGCGTCCACGAGAACTCGCCGGTCGTCGGGTTGGGGTCCGCTTCCAGGGCCGTCCCCGTGCGGGCGTCGAGCATCGGGTAGATGAGAATCTGCGCCGCGGGCCGTGGCCCGTTGTCATCGCGGGTGAGCTGCGCCAGCGAGGCGGCCAGCCCGCCACCCGCGCTCTGCCCCATGAGGACGATTCGCGACGGGTCGACGCCCAGTGACGCGGCATTCGCGTGGACCCAGCGCAGCGCCGCATAGACATCGTCGATGGGACCCGGGAACGGCACCTCCGGCGCGAGGCGGTAGTCGACCGAGACGACGACGGCGTCGTGCGCGAGGGCGAGCTCGGCGTCGAAGCCCTCGCCCATGGAGGCGCTGCCCATCACCATGCCACCGCCGTGCAGGAACAGCACGGCGGGCCGGGGTGCCGTGCTTTGGCCCGGCGGCGTCTGGATGACGAGCCGGACGTCGGGCGCTCCGTTCCGCCCAGGGATGCGCGCCTCGCTCCGCAGCGCGGTGGTCCGGGGGGCGATGGACGCAATCATCTGGTCCATGAACGTGCGGCCGTCCGCGAGGTTCTCGCGGGAGAGCCCCGGGAGGAACGCGTGGGCGGTGAGGGGCAAGAGGGACGGATCAACGAGATGACGCGTGGACATGGGTGACTCCTGGAATGTGGCGGTGGGTGAGGTTGCGATGGACTTCAAGGCGACGTGGGAGCGGGGGCCGCGCGGATGACGACCTTGCCGATGACTCCCCCACGCTCGGATCGCTCGAACGCGCCTCGAGCGTCGGACAGCTCGAACACCTCCACGGGTGGCGGGAGGAGCTCCCGGGCCTGGAGCTTCCCCGCGAGCTCCGCGAGGTCCCGGCCGGACGGCTTGGTGACGAGCAACTGCTGCTTCTGGCGGCGGAAGGGGCCAAGCAGGGTGGAGGCCAGGAGCGACGCGGGGGACGGCTCGAACCCCACGTGCCTGCCGCGAGGCGTCAGGAGGCCACGCGCCTCGGCAAAAGACAGCTTCGTGCTCAGGTCGAAGACGACGTCGAAGCGCTCGCCGAGCATCGAGAGCGGCCGGGCGCGATAGTCGTGGACGATCTGGGCACCGTACTGCCGAGCCACGGCCAGACCCGCGGCGGAGGTGACGGCGGTGACGTGCGCGCCATGCGACCGGGCGAGTTGGATCAACATGAGCCCCACACCGCCCGTCGCGCCGTTGACGAGCACGCGCTCGCCGGGGGCGACTCGCGCGACGTCACGCACTGCCTGAAGCGCCGCGAGCCCCACCATCGAGACCGCCGCGGCCCCGACGTCGTCGAGCCCTGAAGGAATCCTGGCGACGGACTTCGCCGCGACCGTGATGAGTCCAGCGAGCGTTCCCTCGCGCATGCTGCCGGGGAAGCCGAACACGCGGTCTCCTACGGAGAAACCGCTGACGCCCGCCCCCACCTCCTCGACGACACCGGCGAAGTCCGAGCCGGGCGACTTCGGGAAGCGAGCGCCGCTGAGCAACCGCAGCTCGCCACGCCGGATCTTCCCGTCGATGGGATTCACCGAGACGGCTCGGACGCGGATGAGGAGGTGGTGGGCGCGGACGCGGGGCGCCGGCTGGTGGGTGTGCTGCAGGAGTTCGGGACCGCCGAAGCGGCTGTAGGTGAGTGCGTTCATGGGCCTCAAGGTACGGGGCGGCATGAATTCGCGGAACTTGATGGTGGGAAGGCCTATTGTTCATGCCGTGAAACTCTCGGCCTTCGACCTGAACCACGTGCGCGCGCTCCATCACCTGCTCGAAGAAGCTCACGTCACGCGCGCGGCGAAGAAGCTGGGAATCACTCCCGCGGCGGCGAGCAATGCCCTGCACCGGCTGCGCGTCGACTTCGACGACCCGCTCCTGGTCCGCAACGGGAGGTCGCTCGTGCGGACGCAGCGGGCCGAGGAGCTTCGCGCGCCCGCCAAAGAGGTGATGCTGGCGGCCGAGCGTCTGTTCAACCAAGGGCGTCCCTTCGACCCGGCGACCGCGACCTGGGACATCTACGTGACGACGTCGGACCGTGTCGCGGAGCTGCTCCTACCAACGCTCGACAGTCTCCTCGCGGCGCGTGCTCCCGGGGCCCTGCTCACGCTCCGGACCCAGACGCCGGACCTGGGGTCGTTCCTGCGCGAGCACGGCGGGATTGCCATCGTCCCGGAGGTCGCGAAGGAGCGGGACCTCCGCTCGCAGCGCCTGTTCGTCGACGACTTCGTCTGCGTCATGCGCGGGACGCACCCCCTCGCCACCGGGCGCATGTCCCTGAAGCGGTTCACCGAGTGGGAACACGTCCTGGTGGCCCCACTCGCGCAGTCGCGACGCGGCGGCATCGACGTGCTCCTGGAGAAGGAGGGGTTCTCGCGTCGCGTGACGCGCGTGGTGACCACGTTCTCCCTGGCACTGCCGCTCGTTCTAGGCTCGGACCGGCTCGCTGTCCTTCCGCGCAGCTTCGCCACCGCGCACGCGAAGGCACTCGGGCTCGCGCTTCGGCCTTTGCCTGTCCCGATGCCTCCCATTGAGATGCTCCTGGCCTGGCACCTTGGGAACGAGGGCGACCCGAAGCACGCGTGGGTCCGCGGTCTCGTGCATGAAGCAGTACGCGCCGTGGGCCTGGCGACCGCGTAGGCCCACGGCTCCGTCAGGTTCAGGGCGTCACGAGCCGCAGGAACGCATCCTGGTTCCACGTGTCGCCCGCGCCGTCGCGCTGCCAGCCGGACACCACCAGCCCGGACTCCGGCGCCGCCACCAGCGTCGTCGCCGCCAGCGAGCACGTGCCGCTCTCACACGCCTCCGGCGCCAGCGACTTCGTGCCCAGCAGCGCGCCGTCCGCCGCGTAGCGCGTCACGGTATTGCCGCACGCCACCGCGACCGGGCCCGCGGGCTCCACCGCCGCCACCGTGCCCACCGACGTCGCGCCGCACGTGGGCTGCTTCACCCAGCGCTCCTGCCCGTCCGCCGTCGCCGTCAGCACGAACGGACCGCCCTCATCCAGCGCCACGCCGTTCCACACCAGCAGGCCCACCGCCTCGCCGGCCACCGCCACCGTGCCGTCCGCGCCCACCGACACGGAGCCCACGCGGCCGTTCACTCCCGGCACCTCGCGGCCCCACGCCAGCGCTCCATCCGCGCCGAACGCCAGCACCACGAAGCCGCCCGTGCCCCGCGCGTCGAACGTGCGCCCGTCCACCGTCACCGGGCCCACCAGCCGCCCGGCCACCACCGACGTGCCCGTCCCCGACAGCGCCACCGCCGACAGCAGCGTGCCCTCCCTCGCGCCGTCGAACGTCTTCGTCCAGCTCGCCGTGCCGTCCGCCGCGTAGCGCACCAGCTGGGGCGTATGGGCCTCCGTCGTCCACTCCTCGCCCAGGGCCACGACCCCGCCCGCCGCGTCCGCCGCCACCGCGTAGACCTTCTGCCCCACGCGGCGCTGCCACTCGGGCTCGCCCGCCTGCGTGAACTTCACCAGGAAGCCGTCCTGCGCCTCGCCCAGCCCGAAGTCCGCTGAGTACAGGAACGCGTTTCCGGACAGGAACACCGCGCCGTCAGTGCCCGTGGAGCCCGCCACGCGCAGGTCCGACAGGCGGTTGCGCTCGAACTCCTTCGCCCACTGCTTCGTCCCGTCCGCCGAATAGCGGGACAGCGTCAGCACCAGCCGCTCCCCGTCCACCTGGTCCCGGTCCTCATCCGAGCGCGGCGTGCCGGACGTCACCCACAGCAC
>NZ_RAWF01000180.1:0-20492 GCF_003612075.1 Corallococcus sp. CA041A | reverse complement strand
TGGAGATGCACGCGGTGGCGGCGGCGTTCTCCCTGGTGGGGGATGACGCCCGGGCGGTGGGCTACTGGAAGCAGGCGTGGGGCGAGTCGCAGGATCGCACCGTGATGCACGAGTACCAGGGCGCGCTGGAGGCGGTGCTGGAGGGCAGGGCGCAGGTGACGAGCGTCTTCTGTCCGCCGTCCTCCACGGGGCTCACGTTCACCACGGGCGTGGAGGACGTGCTGGGGCCGGGCATGGGCGCGAAGTTCGAGCTCCTGGCGTACACGGATGAAGCCCCCAACGACGGCGTGCCGGTGGCCATGGGGCTGCCCGCGCCGCTGGTGACCGCGCTGGAGACGGCGCTCCTGGGGTTGCAGTCCACGCCGGACGGGCAGGCGCTGCTGCGCGACATCTTCAACGCGGACCGCTTCGAAGTGGCGCCGCGCATGGGCTACCGCGCGCTATACCGCGTGGCCCTGGCGAGCCTGTAGCCGAGCGCGGTTCCGGCGCCGCGAGGTCCGCGTCGCTCGCGGGACCCGTGGGCTCGCTTCGAGCGGAGCCCGAGGCGGCCTGTCGCTGCGCCCCTTGGGTTCTACTTGTCGGAATCGGGACCGCTGCCGCGCACGGGGCGGCGGGCGGAGGACACGGAGCCTTCGGTGCGTCCTGTCTTCGAGGGCACCTTGGCTCCAACGGAGTCCTCCGACGCACGCACGGCCTTCGCGGCGGAGCGGCTCCCCGTCGCATCCCCGGAGGCCTTCACGGGCTTCGCCGCGGAACGGCTTCCCGTGGAGCCCTCGGGCGTACGGGTCGGCTTCGAGCCATCCGCGCGCACGGCGCCGAACTGGGCGGTGGAGGACCGGCCCGTCTCCGCGCGCACGGCTTCGGGCTTCGCGGTGGAGGCGCGAGCCGAGCCCGTGTCTTCACCGCGCACGGCTTCATGCTTCGCGGTGGAGGCGCGAGCCGGACCCGCGTCCTCGCGCACGGCTTCGTGCTTCGCGGTGGGGGCGCGAGCCGGACCCGCGTCCTCGCGCACGGCATCGAACTTCCCGGTGGAGGCGCGAGCCTCGCCGCGCATGGCTTCGTGCTTCGCGGTGGGACGGCGCGCGTCCTCGTCATGCAGGGGCCGCGTGTCCGCGAGGCTCACGCCCGTGTTCTCCCGCGTCTTCACGGGCCGGGCCTCCGGGCGGCTCAGGCCGGAGTTCTCCTTCGTGCGCGACGTCCGCTCCGCGGTGGGCCCCACTCCGGAGTCCTCCGGGGACGCGGCGGCCTTCGTCGACGACTGGCTCACCGACGGCTCCGGCGCGCGCGGCGGCGTCTTCGCCGGGGCCTGCGCCTTGCCCGAGGACGACGTCGTCCCGGAGGCCGGTGGCTTCGCGGGCGCGGCACTGCCCGGCCGGGCCATCAGGCGCGGGTCGAAGTAGATCATCGTCGGCTCGGCCGCGAAGCGCTCCTCCTCCAGCTCGTCCGAGTACACGTCCCGCATGAACGCCGCCAGGTGCGCACTGGTGCCGTGCAGCTTCTCCTGCTGGAGGAACTCCTCCAGCGCCAGCTGCAGCTCGCCCGCGGTGGTGAACCGGTCGTCGCGCTTGCGCGCCAGCGCCTTGAAGACGATGGGGTCCAACGACTTCGGAATCCCGGGCACCGCTTCCGACGGCGGGACGATCTTGTGCCCCACGACGGCCTTGAGCGTGGCCATCTCCGTCTCGCGCTTGAACAGGCGCCCGCCGGTCAGCAGCTCGTAGAACACCGTCCCCAGGCCGAACACGTCCGAGCGCGCATCCAGCGGCTCACCCCGCGCCTGCTCCGGGGACATGTACGCGTGCTTGCCCTTGATGGTGCCCACCACCGTCTGGGACAGCTTGCCCTGCGCCTTCGCCACGCCGAAGTCGATGAGCTTCACGCCGCCGTTGAAGCCCACCAGCACGTTCTGCGGCGACACGTCCCGGTGGATGAGCGACAGCTTCCGGCCGGACGGGCTGCGCGCGTTGTGCGCGGCATCCAGGCCCGCCGCCGCCTCCGCGATGATCCGGCATCGCAGGCCCAGCGGAAACCCGCCCGGGTGCGCCGACGCGCGGGGCACCAGTGAGCCCAGCGGCTCGCCGTGCACGTACTCCATGGCGATGTAGTACTGCCCGTCCACGTCCCCCATCTCGTAGATCTGCGCGATGTTGGGGTGGTTGAGCAGCGCCGCGATGCGCGCCTCGTCCAGGAACATCTGGAGGAACTCGTCGTCCTCCGACAGGTGGGGCAACAGCCGCTTCACCACCAGCAGCTTCTGGAACCCTACGGGCCCCTTCTGCCGGGCCAGATAGACGGCCCCCATGCCGCCGGTGGCCAGCTTGCGCAGCAATTCATAGCGGCCGAACGTTTCCACTCCGGCCGTGACGATAGCCGCGTCAGCGCGGATCTCAAAAGCCCGGGCTTCCGCAAAAAACGCGAACCGGGCCGGCCCCCCTGTGGGACCGGCCCGGCCGCGCTGCGTCACGAACCCGTCAACCTAGGGCGTGGCGGCACAGATGCTGCGGTAGCGGATCTCCACGGCCTGCCCCGGGGTGGGCACGGAGCCCGCCGCGAAGATGACAGCGTTGCGGACCGGGTCGTAGGTCCACTGATCCGCACCCAGCGTGCGGCCGTTCACGCGCACGCTCATCTCCGCGGTGCCATCCGGCGTCGCGGTGAGGTGGAAGTCCGCCTGCGGCTCACCGGCCTGCTGGATGATGGGGTCCAGGAACCCGCGGTAGTCGCCCTCGCAGATGGAGCCCACGGAGCCGCCCGTGCCCTGGGCCACCGCTGCGAAGCGGTCCGCGCTGGAGCCCGCGGTGGAGCAGGACGTCCCGTTGGGGACGAGCGCGTGCAGGTTGCTGCGCTGGGACATGCCCGTGCCCTTCAGCGTCTGGAGGAACTGGATGTAGCTGTCCGGTCCGAAGCCGGAGTGGTCGTCCTCGTCCGCCAGCACCACCACCGCCATGCGGGCGGCAGCGCGGGTGAAGCCCAGGTTGCCGTCGTTGGGCTGCGGGGTGCGGACGTCGTCGGCCTGCTCGGACAGCGGAGCGGACAGGCCCTGGCGCATCGTCTCCAGGCCCTGCACCAGGTTGTGGCACAGGCCGACCTCCAGGTTGGACTGGATGGTGGCCGCCGCGTTGGCGCTGTTGCCGGACACCACGCGGGCGCGGCTGCCGTCCACCGGAAAGAGCCGGCCGGCCTCACCGCCGTTGGCGCCGCCGCCGCACAGCCCCTGGCGCTGCACCAGGCCCGTGCTGGTGACGCCCACGCGCACGTCCACGTTCAGCTCCTTCGCACGCGCGAGCCACCCGGGGACCGCGTTGCGCAGGCGCTGCTGGTAGGTCTCCATGGTGGTGGTGTTGGAGACCACGAAGAGCACGTCCAGCTGGCTGTCGGTGCCCTGCGTGAAGCGGTCCACCTGGATGCCCTCGTGGTTGGTCTCCGCCAGCATCGGGACGAGGAAGCGGTTCGCCTCCGTGTCCGTCTGGAAGTACAGCGGGCTGTAGTGCTGGCCCAGCACGTTGCGGGCGTAGTCCACCTCCATCTCGAAGCCCTCGCCGGGCTGGAGCGTGATGGGCGCCGTCACCGGCGTGAGCAGGGAGAACTGCTTGGACGTGCCGTTGCCGATGATGGCGTCCGACACGGTGAGCGGCTCGCTGCAGCGGTTGGACAGGAACGTCTTGCGCGGCTTCGCCGGGCAGTCGTAGCGGATGGGCCCGAAGTCCACGAAGGACGGCGTGGCCACCAGGCACGACGGGTTGGACACCGCGTGGATGGGCAGCGTCACCGTGGGGTGGGCCGGGTTGTTGACGGTGAGCATCAGCTCGCCGTTGAACTCGCCGCCCGTGGTGGGCGCGCGGAAGGCGATCATGGAGCTGAAGGCCGTGTCGTAGAGCACCACGCCGCCCGTGATGGGACCGCCCGGCATGGTGAACACGCCGCCGCCGTCATTGGACAGGTGCACGTTCTTGATGGCGCACTCGGCCCGGCCCGGGTTGCGGAAGTAGAAGCCCAGCACCGCGCCGCGGCCCGGCACCACGTTGGCGAACTCCAGCGACGGCTGCGGCAGCAGTTCGTACACGCAGGGGCCGGACGTGCGGGCGCGGCCCGTCAGCGTGATGGCGCGCTCCGGCGTGAACAAGTCGTTGGACTGCACGTAGAGCGTGGCGGTGAAGGTGCCCTCGTTCTTGGGCTCGAAGTAGACCTTCAGCTCCAGCGCGTCGTCGCCCGGGTCGATCTGCAGACCGTTGGACTCCAGCGTGGGCCAGGTGCCGGCCTTCCAGGGGTAGTTCTGCGTGCCGCGCGTGGGCGTGGCCACGTCGAACTGCACCGCGTCGCCATCCGCGCGCACGCCGGTGAAGGTGAGGGGGCCGTTGCTGCCCGCGTTGGTGATGCGGATGACCTGCTCCACCTTGCCGCCCACCGGCAGCTCGCCGAAGTCCAGCGCCACCGGGGCCACGGCCAGCGTGGGACGGCCACCGCGCGCGTCCAGCATCACGCGCGACTCACGCGCCTTGTCGGACGCGTACGCCACGGTGAGGTTGCCCACGTTGGGGCCGGAGAAGCGCGCGGCGAACTCCATGCGCATCTCCACCACCTCGTTCGGCTGCACCGTGGCGCCCTCCGGCTTGGACAGCGGCGAGAAGGCCCGGTCGCTGGTGGCCAGCGCGGAGATGGTCACCGGGCGCCAGGTGATGTTGCGCGCGCGGGTGAAGGACTCGGTGCGCTCGTGCACCGGAATCTCGTCGAAGGGCACGGGCGCCGGGTCGAACACGAAGGCGCTCGCCACGGAGTTGCCCTTCAGGTCCACCACGGACGGGGTGCACGTCTCGCAGGAGACGACCTCCAGCCGCGCGCCCATCTGCCCCAGCGCACGGGGCAGGTACCTCGTCTTCACCACCTGCGTGCTGTTGGGCGGCACGGTGATGGTGTCCGCGGTGAACGGATCCGCGCTCTCGCCCGCGACCTTCAGGGTCAGCGGCAGGTCCACCGGGTTGGTGACGGTGACTTCCAGCGTGCGGTCGCTGTCCACCTCCAGCGTCTCGTAGTCCAGCACCGGCGGGTTGACGCCGATGCGCGTGGGCGTGCCCAGGCCCATGACGGGCAGCTGCTGGAGGGCGCCCACGTTGGCGTCCGTCGTCACTCGCAGCGTCTCCTCCACCGGCCCTTCTCCCAGCGGATGGAAGCGCACCTTGACGACGTGCGACTCGCCCGGCGGCACGCGGCCGCCGCCGTCCTTCAGCTCCACCTGGTAGGACGGGTTGTTGCCCAGCCCCAACGCCTCCAGCGCGGAGAAGGGCACGTAGCCGACGTTGCGGATGCGGACCTCTTTCTCACGCCACTCGCCCACCGGCACCTCGCCGAAGTCGAGCGCGTCCACGTCCAGCACCGCAGTGGCCTTCACCCCGCGCGTCTGGTCCTCTTCGTGACACGCCATCGTCCCTGCCACCAATGACGCCAGCAGGACGATCCGACCCCTCCACCCCATCACCATTGTCCGCTCCCCACCCTTCCCCACCACACGCACACGGATGCCCGGGACACGTGATCCATCTCGGGCTTCCCCTAATCAAGACCCGTGCCGCGCGTAGGGGTTGCTCAGGTGCCCAGGGAAATCAGGGACTTGGCGGACGGTCCAGCGACCAAGTGAGCGCTGGAGGGAAGAGAGGTGCCCTGGAGGGTGAAAGGTTTTTCCTGACCCTTTGCCAAGGAGCACCCCCAACTTTTCAGGTCATGAACCCGACGCTTCGGGCACCGGGACGCCCGCGTTCGCGGCGATGAAGGCCGCGATCGCGGCGGCGATGGCTGCGGGCTGCTCCAGGTGCACGTGGTGGCCGCCTTCGAAGAGGCGAGGCGGACCGGCCAGCGTGCGCAGGGCGGCCAATCGCCCCTCCAGCAGCTCCGGGGCGGGGGACAGGCCTTCCGTGCCGCGCAACAGCTGCACGGGGCAGGTGACGGCGGCCTCCAGCGCCAGCCACTGGGCCTCGTCGTAGCCCTGGCCGAAGCGGCGGCGGTGGCGTGGGTCGAAGGTGAAGGCGAAGTCGCCCTCCGGCGTGCGCCGGGTGCCATGGCGGGCGAAGAGCAGCGCCGCGTCCGGGGAGAGGGTGGGGTTCGCCTGACGCAGGCGCTCCGCGGCGGCCTCCACGGTGGGGTAGCGCTTGCGGTTGGGGGGCCGGCGCGCGTCGTCCAGGAAGCCGCGCAGCCGCTGCACCGCGCCCGTGGGCGGACCACCGGAAGGCCCCAGGCTTTCGATGAGGGTCAGGCTCCTGACGCGCTCCGGGCGCGCGGCGGCGTACGCGAGCGCGACGATGCCGCCCAGCGAGTGCCCCACCAGGTGCACCGGCGGCAGGGCCAGCCCGTCCAGGGTGGCCTCGATGTCCAGCAGGTGGTCGCTGAAGTGGTACGCGGCGCCGGGGCCCGCGTGGCCGCTCTCGCCCATGCCGCGAAAGTCGAGCAGCACCGTGCGCCAGGCTTCGGGCAGGTGCTCGCAGAGCGGATCAAAGCTGTGGGAATGGTCCAGCCACCCGTGAAGCATCAGCACGGCGGGGGCGCCCTGGGGGCCACGCTGCCGCACGTGCAGCGGCAGCCCTTCTGCGTCGACGGTGAGGGATTCGAATGCGGCGGCGGGCACGGGTGTCTCCTCGTGCCTTCACGCCTTACTCCGTCCCCCCGGGTGCTGGCGACCCTACGCGACGGTGCTGGACGACGACGCCGCCGGGCGCGGCGGGCCGCCGGTGTCCGGCTTGCCGAGCACCATGGCCAGCTGCCGGGCCTGGCTCTCCGTGGCGCAGCGGTACTCCTGGGTCTTGCCGTTGGGGCGGTCGATCCGAATCACCCAGACGTCATTCTCCTTGGTCACCACAGGCGCTTGAGACATGCATTCCCTCCGTGTTCAGAAGAGAAAGCATCCTTCGTGCCGACCTCATGGAATGAGCCAAATGCCTGATTTCCGGCCGTCTCCCACGCCCGGCGACCGAGCAGGTGACAAAATTCGTTCAGCGATGCGACAAATTTCGGGCGCCCGGGTCGCACTCCTTGCGTAGTCCCCCAGGGCAACCCTGAGTCGTTGGGATGACAATCATGGGTCGGCGGGGTCCGGCCACTCCCACGCCGAGCGGTAGCCGCCGTCCGTCTGGGTGCCTTCGATGAAGCGCGCGTAGAAGGGGTGGCTGCTGAGGGTGGCGGAGTCGCCCACGACGAACAGGTGCCGGCGGGCGCGGGTGAGGGCCACGTTCATGCGGCGCAGGTCGTTGAGGAAGCCCAGCTGCCCCCCACTGTTGGACCGGGTCATGCTCACCAGGATGGCGTCCTTCTCCCGTCCCTGGAACGCGTCCACGGTGTCCACCTCCACCTCCGGGTGCACGGCCTCCAATGCCTCGCGCAGGTGGCGGGCCTGGGCGCTGTACGGGGCGATGACGGCGACCTCGCGCGGAGCCAGGCCCAGTGCCAGCAACTGGCGCACGCGGGCGATGACGTAGGTGGCCTCGCCCGGGTTGAGGAGGGAGTGCGTGGTGGGCTCCTCCTCTTCGTCGAAGCCCTTGCCCGCGGTGTCCAGGTAGAGCACGGGCGGTGCGTCCACCTCCGCGCCGGCGTTGAGCACCCCGGGCAGCGTGCGGTCCGCCACGGAGGGGTGGGCGCGCAGCTCGCCGCCGTACATCTCCTGGGAGGGGAAGGCCATGATGGCGGCGTTCATCCGGTACTGCTCGCGCAGCATGCGCTTCACCTCGTCGCCGTGGTCCTTGAGCAGGCGCTCGAAGAGGCTCGTGCCCAGGCCCGCCTTGGAGGCCTCCTGTGACAGCACGGTGGGCGGCAGCTGCTGCGGGTCTCCGGCGAGCACCACCTTGGGCGCGCGCAGGAAGCCCAGCAGGGCCAGCGGCTCGGTGGCCTGGGTGGCTTCATCCAGGAGGGCGCGGTCGAACTCCTCGCCCGCGAGCACGCCGGAGCCCAGGCTCGCGAGCGTCACGCACACCACGTCCGCGCGAGCGAGCACGGCCCTCACGGCCTTCTTCTCCAGCTTGCGTGCCTCGTCCATCAGGTCCTTGGCTTCGGCCGTGGACGAGCGGGCGTTGGAGAAGCGCTCGCGGCTGCGGCCCTGGTTGCGCTGGCGCCGCGCGTAGCCGAAGAGGTCGAAGGCCTCATCGAACAGGTCGCGGCTGACGACGCGGTCCGGGTGCTCCTCCACCACGATGTCCAGCGTGTGCTCCTGCAAGCGGGCGGCGACGCGCGCGGGGTGTCCCACGCGGATGGCGCGCAGGCCCTGCTCCAGGCACAGCTCCAACAGGTGGTCCACCGCGGCGTTGCTGGCCGCCGTGCACAACAGGCGCTCGCCGCGCGCGACGGCCTGGGCCGCCACCTCCGCCAGCACGGTGGACTTGCCGGTGCCGGGCGGGCCGTGGATCAGGAAGAAGTCCTCCGCGGCGAGCGCGCGCTTCGCGGCGTCCTGCTGCTCCGGGTTGAGCGGGCGGGTGGGGGTGAAGTCCTTGGTGTTGTCGAAGCGCGGGGGCTCGTTGCCCAGCAGCACCTCGCGCTTGTGTCGCTCCTGGCCCTTGTCCATCGCCTTCACGCGCTGGAGGCCCGCGCGCACGCGCTCGTAGGTGACGTCGTTGGGGACGACGTCCAGGCGCAGGAGTCCTTCGGACAGGTAGGCGGGCGGCTCGCGGTCGAAGGCCAGCTGGATGCGGGTGGAGGTGGCGCGCGACACGAGCGCCTTCGCCGGGTCCTTCACCTCCGCGCGGCGGGGCAGCACCGCCACCAGGTCGCCGTTGGACACGCGCGTGGGCAGCTTCCCCCGGTCCGCGCGGGCGAGCGTGAGGAGGATGCGGCCGCCCAGGCCCACCTCCTCCTCGACGGTCTCCAGGTCCAGCACGGACAGGCCCTGCTCTTCACGCTCGCGCAGGGTGAGCCCCTGCGCGAGCGAGGTCATGCGAGCCTTCTCGGCCTCGCGCTCCTGGGCGAGCAGCGAGCCGAGCTTGTCGAAGAACGAAACGTCACGGGCCATGCCCCGGTCATGCCATCCCGGGGCGCCCGCCGTCACGGCCCGTGTGCCGGACTGTCCAGCCTACTGGCAGGAGTACGTGTACGAGGACGGCGTGCTCCAGGTGCCATCCGGGTTGATGGCGCGCACGGTGTAGCCGCTCGCCGGGTAGGTGGTCCCCCAGCAGTCGCGGGCGCGCACGTCGTTGCGCAGGGCGGTGCCCAGGTCCCAGTTGCCCACGCGGCGCTGCTTCTCGTACGCGGCCACGCGGTCCACCGCCTCCACCCAGGTGGAGTCCGCCGCCAGCACGTCGCGGCGCTTCTCCAGGAACTTCTGGAGCCACGCCGTCTCCGTGATGCCGTTGTAGCCAATCACCGGCGCCACCTGGCCGCTGTTGCCCAGGGCCGTGTTGGCCTTGCGGATGAGGTCCTTCATGCCGTCGAAGCCGTGGTTGATGGACGCGTCGTAGAGCGCGGCCTTGGTGAGCGCCTGGGTGAGGCCCCACTTCGCGGCCTCGGTGAGGGTGGGCGTGTAATAGAGCGCGTCGCTCACCTGGTCCTGGCACTGCTTGAAGTCCGCCTGGGTGGCGGCGGTGTTGAAGCTGGCCGCCCAGTCCGAGGTCCAGTTGCCCACCGCGTCCAGCTCCGACGTGGACGCCTGGGATTGGCCGGTGGACAGGAAGCGGTTGTTGATGACGGTGAGCGCGTTCCAGTACTTCGCCAGGCGGTTGCCATTGGCCTCCGTGCGCAGGGCCCGGTAGCACTGCACCACCTGGATGGCGTCTCCCGTGCCGGTGCAGAAGCCCGCGCGCCCGTTGGTGTAGCCGCGCCCGTCGTTGATGTTCTCCGAATAGGCGTAGTCCATCGTGGGCGTGTCGTTCTCCCAGATGCTCGTCAGCCCTTCGGCCACCTTCTTCTGGTTCGCGGTGAGGCCGGAACCGCCAGGGGACGTGCCGCCGCAGCTGTCGGACTGGACCTTCACGTTGGTCGCGGTGAAGGACGTGTTGGAGGTGGAGGAGTAGTTGAACGTGTAGGACGCGTTCACGGCCACCGTCAGCGACGACGTGCGCGTGAAGGTGCACGTGCGGCCCGACTGCGTGTGCGTCCAGCCGGGTTGATCATCGTCACACGTCACGCCCGTAGGCACGTCGAGCGCGATGACCGGGTTGGCGATGGCCACCGTCCCCGTGTTCTTGAAGACGAGCGTGCCCCAGTAGTCCGGCCCGTTGTACGTGTTCGTCGTCACCGAGTGCGTGCACGCGCCCAGCGCCTGCGCTGCCTCGGCCATCGCGGGAGACTCCGCGTCTGTCGCCGGGCCACAGCCGCTGGCCAGCGCCACCGTGAGGCCCATCATCCACGTCCGTGAAGCCGCCATGTGCCTGCCCCCGCTTGGGTATGGGGATGCCCGCGCTCGGCGAGCATCCCGGATAGAGCAGTAATAGCTGTTTTCGCTGTGATTCGCCAGGGGCGCTCAGCCCTGCACGTCCGGCAGCGGCAGCACCCGCCACAGCTGCGGCTTGTCGTACTGCGGCGGAATCATCCCCAGCGGCCAGCCTTCGGCGGTGAGCTCCGCGTACTGGTACCCGCGCCCTCCGAAGGGGATGCGGGTACCGGTGCCGGGCAGTCCCACGCCGATGGCCGCGTGCGCGAGCGCATCCGAATAGAGCATCACCGCGTCCACGCCCACCTGCCTGAGCAGCATCAGCGCCAGCACCGCCTTGGAATCGCAGTCGCCCCGGTCCTGCGCGGGCACCAGTCCCGGCGGGACGATGCCGAAGGGCTCGTCGCCGGGCAGCTCGTAGCGGATGCGGCGCACGAAGCCGAGGATGAGCTCGGTGGCCTGCGCCGCGTCCAGGTCGCGCTCGCGGATGGAGGTGGCGAAGCGTTCGCCCAGCACGCGCACCGGCTCCGCGTTGCTGCGCATCAGCTCCGCGTAGATGCAGCGCATGTCCGTGCCGCAGCCCGGCGGCGCCACGTAGGTGAAGCGCTCCGGGCCCATGGCTCGGTAGCGCAGTCGCACGCTGTAGTCGCGGTGGGCCTGCGCCAACCCGCGCTCCACCGTTTCGCCCAGTCCGTAGGCCAGCTGCTGACGGGCGGGCTCCATTCCTTCCACGCGCCAGTCATAGGACTTCGCGCGCTCCAGCGGCGTGTCCTCCGGCACCAGCACGATGCCCAAATCCCGCATCGCCTCCTGCGGATCCGCCGGAGGAACCTCCGTTCGCGGCTGGGGCGGATCCGGAAGCCGGCCCGCCTTCCGGGTCAGCACGAGCTCCCAGCTGGCGAAGGCCATGAGCGCGCCCATCAGCACCAGCGACAGCAGCGTCTTCCACGAGCGCACGGCCATGGCGGCTTCAGGCGGGCGCGCGCAGCACGCCGGTGGGCAGCTGCGGGAAGGGGATGAGTCCGTTGAGCGCGGCCTGGAGGCCCGGCGCGGTGAGCAGCGCGATGACCAGCAGGAAGGCGCACAAGAGGAGCGCGGCGGCGATGTTGCCCTTGCGCACCTCCGCCAGCTCCTCGATGCCCGGCGTCATCTTGTCGAACAGCCGCACGCCCAGGGCGAGCACCGCCACGCCCACCGCCAGCGACAGCGCCACGTGCACCAGCGCCAGGCCCATCAGCTGGAGCACCGAGACGGCGGACACGGGCGGGTTCTGCACCGCCAGGTCCACCGCGTCGCTGGTGGCCTTCAGTGCGTGTTGCACGAGCAGGCCCAGCGACACGAGGCTCGTCGCGTGCACCAGCCCGGAGGCGACGTTGCCCTGGCGCAGCTCCTCCACGGGGTGGCTGTCCAGCAGGCGGCTCAGGCCACGCATGCTCAAGCCGATGCCGAGCGCGGCCACGAGGCCGCCGAGGACGACCTTCACGAGTCCGACGACGAAGAGGGTGAGGTCCATGGGGCGCCGGGGACTGTAGCGGAAGTCCCCCTCGCCGCCATGGCCCATGGCTCACCCGCGTGGCTTGCCGTCCTTCAGACGGCGGCTGAGCGTCCAGGCGAGGGCGACGAGCGCGACCCAGCCCACCGCCGACTCCGGGCCGCTGCCCACCGAGCAGCCCAGGCCCTGCCGCATGCCGCTCGTCGGGTCGTACTCCACGGTCAGCTGGAAGTTGCAGAGCGACGCGTTGCCGGCCGCGTCGATGGCGGTGACCTGCACCGAGTGCAGGCCCGGCGCGAGCGGCGTGCCCACGACGGGGCTGTAGAGGAGCTCCGTTTCGGAGACGCTGTCGCTGGCGGTGGCGGCCGGGTACTCCGCGCGGGTGCCGGACATCACCGCGGTGGTGAGCGTCTGGTCCTCCGGGCAGGTGAGCACGGGCGGGCGCGAGTCGCGCACTCGGACCTGGATTTCGCACGTGCTGCTGTTGCCCGCGTCGTCCGTGCTGATGACCTCCACGCGGGTGAGGCCCAGCGGGAACAGGTCGCCGGACGCGTGCGTGCTGGTGACGGTGACCTGGCTGGAGAGGCTGTCGATGGGCGTGAGGTCCGGCCAGAACGCGTGCGCGCCCTCGGGGCCTTCCGCCTCCACGCGGACCTCGTTCACCTTGCAGGCCCGGCCGGGCGCCTGGTTGTCGCGCACGGTGATGGGGAAGGAGCAGGTGCTCTCGTTGCCGGACGCGTCCCTCGCCGTCACGTTCGCCTGGGTGGTGCCCAGGGGCAGCACGCTGCCGTTCGTCGGGCTGAAGGTCGTGACGACGTCCCGGCTCGTCTCATCCCCGATGCCCAGGTTCGGATAGTAGAAGGTCGTGCCCCGGGGCGACTGCGCGTTCAGGATGAGCGCCGTCGGGCAGTTGTGGATGGCCGGCGCCGTCAGGTCCCGCGAAGTCAGCACCGTGGTGCAGTACGTGAGGCGGCCCTGCGCATCCCCGGCCTGGTAGGTGATGGCGATGGGCAGGTTGAGCGGAAGCAGGTGGCCGTCAATGAAGGTGGTACGGATCCACGCCTGCTCCGGTCCGGTCCGCAGCTCGGGCCGGTAATAGAGCAGGTCCGTGCCCTCCGGACGGTTGGAGGGCATGTCCTGGGCGGCCGTGCACAGGAAGGTCGGCGCCGCTTCATCCCGCTCCATGCGCCACAGCGCATGGGGCGTCCACGGGTCTCCGGCCGTCGTCAGCAGCGCGCCCTGGAACGGCACCAGCCCCGTGGGCAGCGCGAACTCCTTGCCCGACGGCAGCCGCGTCAGCCGGGACGTGCCCGCGTCGGTGCCGTCCGTACGCCACAGCTCGCTCGCCCCCGTTTCCGTCGTCACGATGACGGCGAGCCCTTCCTCCCACGGCGCGACGCCGCGCACGGACTCATGCCCGTACGCGGTAGGGTGCGGCAGGCGCCGGGTGCCCGCGGCTGTTCCGTCCGTCACCCACAGCGAGTCCCCAAGCGTGGCTCCCCGGGACACGAAGTAGAGGCGGTTGCCCGCCGTGACGAAGAACTGGCCAGAATAACCGTGGAGCATCGCGTTGGGCAGCTGCGCCAGCTGCTGCGTCCCCGCGTCAGTGCCGTCCGTGCGCCACAGCTGGGAGGCCTCCTCCGAGCTGCGCACGAGGAAGACGAGCGCGTCGCCCAGGGCGGCGAGCACGGTGGGCATGCGGCCCGTGGCGGCGGTATTGAAGCCCTTGACGAGCACGGTGCCGGCCTCCGTGCCGTCGGACTTCCAGACCGCGCGGCCATGCTGGCCGTCATCCGCGGTGAAGTAGAGCGTGTCGCCCACCGCGGTGAGGTTCTCGGGATACGCGTCGCCGACGCCGGCCTTGATGTCGCGCACGAGCGTGGTGCCCGCTTCGGTGCCATCCGTGCGCCACAGCTCGAAGCCCAGCTCGTTCTCCGCGGCGAAGAAGACCGTGTCCCCCACGCGCGCGAAGCCCCCGGCGTTCGCTCGGGCGAAGCCCGGGTAGATGTCCTTGATGGGTACGGTGCCCTCGGCCGTGCCATCCGACCTCCAGAGGTCGGCTTGCGTGTCCGCCGGAGCGAAGAGCACGGAGTCCCCGAAGACGAAGACGGGCGTCTGGGAGGCGATGCCATGGATCGGGCCGGGGTTGAGCTCGCGCGTGACGTAGGTGCCCTCGCGCGTGCCGTCGCTCGTCCACAGCTCGCGTCCGGTCTCCGCCGACGTCGCGATGAAGAACAGGCGGTGCGGCGTGGCGCGCAGCGAGCCCGGGTCGATGCGCGCACCCGCGGGCAGCAGCTCCTCCTGTACGGAGCGGGTGCCCGCGGACGTCCCATCCGTCACCCACAGCTCCCGGACGTCGGATCCGGAGCCGGCGTTGCCCGGGGTGGCGAGGAAATAGAGGCGCCCGTTCAGCTCGACGGTGGGCCGCGTGTCAGGCCCCCGGGCGTCCAGCTCCAGGCGGGGCTCGGAGAGGACGTCCGCCACCCGGCGCACCGTCATCGGATCCATCTGGACGGAGGAGCTCTGCGCGAACGCCGGGGCCGTGCCCACCGCCACCGCCAACGCCGAAAGCCACGCACGACCGCTGACCATCCCCATGCCCGCCTCCACGCCCGCCTGCCCGCCAACTGTCCTGCTGAGGGCGCACCGTCATCACGCCCCCGCCGGGCTACAACCCACGCCCTGTCCGACTGTCCGACAGCTTGCGCACCGCCGGTGTCACACCTGTTTCATGTGTTCACCACCGACCGCCGCCCTCGCGAACCCACATGAGTGCTGCCGGCTTCTGTCGCACGCCTCCGGCCCCCACTCCAGTGCGGATGACGCAGGGTGTCGTATGTCTTGTGGGGGGCTGGTGTGCCAGGGGGCCATCCTCGTGGAGGTTCTGCCGCCGGAGGCGGGAGGGCAGGACACGGTGGCGCCCATGATGGCGGCGGAGTTCGAGGCGCGAAGCCGCCTGCGCCGTCCGCCGGAGATGCCGGTGCGGGTGGTGGACGTGTTGCACCGCACGGTCTACCGCTACGCGAAGCCGGTGGAGCGCAGCTCGCACCTGTTGCGGCTGACGCCCATGCATGACCGGCTCCAGTCGCTGCTGTCGCATGACGTGACGCTGTCGGTGGGGGTGACGCGGTCGGAGTACGAAGACGTCTTCGGCATCCGTGTGCGCCGGGCGGTGGTGGACACGCCCTACACGGAGCTGGTGATGGAGGCCCGCTCGCGTGTGGAGCTGCGGGACACGGATCCGCTGGGGTACCGGCTGCTGCACATGCGCTCGGTGTTGTCGCTGGTGTGGATGCCGTGGCAGGCGAACATGCTCCAGCCGTACCTCTTGCCGCCGGAGTTGCCGGACACGCAGGTGGAGGAGTTGCTGGAGTACGCGATGATCTTCGCGCGCCGCAACGACTTCGACCTCTTGGACACGCTGCTGGACATCAACTACTCCATCTTCAAGGAGTACCCGTACGCGCAGGGCACCACGACGCTGAACACCACGGCCTTCAGCGTGTATTCGGCGCGCAAGGGCGTGTGTCAGGACTTCGCCAACGTGTTCATCTGCCTGGCGCGCCTCTTGGGAGTGCCTGCGCGCTACGTGTGCGGGTACCTCTACACGGGGCCCAAGCACGCGAACGCGGTGATGGCGGACGCCACTCACGCGTGGGTGCAGGTCTACCTGCCGGAGGTGGGGTGGAAGGGCTTCGACCCCACGAACGGAATCCTCACGCAGACGCACCACGTGCGAGTGGCGGTGGGGCGCCAGTACTCGGATGCGACGCCCACGACAGGCACCCTCTACCTGGGCGGTGGTGGGGAGCAGCTGGAGGTGCTGGTCCGCTGCGAACCGGTGTCTCCCGAGGGACAGTGAGCCGGTTGTCCCAATTCAAGACCTGCTTTGATGGGTTCACTTGGGGTGTGGCTGGGACGGGGGTGAACATGGTCTGCTGCTCCTCTCTCGAACCCGTACGAGGAGTGATGTCCATGAAGCGCATCCTGTCATTGATGATTGCCACGTTGGCCCTGGCCTGCTCTGGCCCGGACATGAGCGACGCAGGTGAGGAGGGGAGCGAATCCATCGCGACCCAGGAGAACGCCGTCACCTATTCCCTCTGCGGTTCCCATACGCTCAATTGCCCGGTCGGCTACACCCGTGTCGGTCAACTCTGTTCGTCGCACTGCTCGGCGCTGGGCTACTCGTGTTCGCCCTTGGGCTACAACGAAACCCTCTGCTTCAAGCCGGATCCCATCGTCGGAACCATCAGCGCGACGCCCACGAATGTGCGCATCAACCTGGATGTGACGCAGACGGGGACGACGAACATCTGCTTCGACGTCAGCGGCATCACCGAGGGAGAGGTCTGGCTGAGCGTGAACAACCAGTCCGAAGTGCTCTTCGCCCGTGGCGACAACTTCTGCCAGGCCGCGCCCTGGATCACGGCGGGCAACACCTTCGCGTTCAAGCTCTACTCAGGCAGGGCGCACACCACGCTACTCGCCACCGCGACCGTGACGGGTGAGGGCTACCGCGGCGGCACCAATCCGCCCCCGCAGTGTGGCCCCTGCCAGTCGGGCTACTCCTGCTTCTGCGGCGACCGCGTGTGCCGCCGCGAAGGCACGCTCTGTCCGTGACGTGAGCCACGAAGCCGGGGGAGGGCACTGTCCCCCGGTTTCATGCCGGAGAGGATTCCCCATTGGGCGCGGTAGGGTGCGCGCTCATGACAGCAAAGGGAAACGCTTCCACTCGGCGTTCAGCGATCCTCCTGCTCGGGACGTTGCTTCTTTCAGCCTGCGCAGAAGGTCCAACGCCCAAGACCCCTGTCGCGGTTCGGAAGTGGGTAGGGCCTCTGGTGGCCGTGCCTGGCGGCGGGCAGTTCCGCACCATCGTCTACTATGGCCCGTGGCAGTGCAGCTCGCAGCTCATGGCCTACTGCCGTGAGAAGTGCGGAGGGAGTGGATACGCTCTCCAGGGCTGCATGTGGCTCGCGGACGTGAAGATGGACTTTGAAGGCACGGTCGTTCGAGCTGGGAGCCGGTTCGGTATGACGAACTGCTGCTGCAACTACGGGACGCTCAGCCCCGTCCAGAACAAGGCCGCCCGCGACAAATGGGACGACAGCCGTCCAGAGTTCCGGGAGCAGTGGGCGAAGCGCTTTGGCGCATGGCCCTCGGAGAACGGAAACCCCTACGAGGGGCATCACATCCGGGACCTCTGGCATGGCGGCAATCCCACGGACTGGGACAACATCCTGCCGTTTCCCAAGGACATCCATCAGACGCTCTTCAAGCTCTACAACCAGTGTTACGCGAACTCGCCTCCATGGACGAGCGTCGGCACGGACTATCCCTATGGAGAATAGGCACAAGGCGATGAACGAGCTGCTCGATGAGATATCGCGCCTCCACGTGCCCAACCCGCCTGCAACGCCGGAGCAACTGGATGCGTTCGAGCAGCGCGTGGGCTGGCGCCTGGATCCGGACCTGCGCGCTTTCTACCTGCATTGTGACGGGGCCCGGCTGTTCGCGCAGCGGGATCCCACGTTCGGCTTCGTCGATCCCGCCTTCACATTCCTGCCGTTGTCTCGGATTGACCGCGCGCGAGTCCTCATGCGCGATGAGGATACAGATCAAGCCGGACCTCCGTCCTGGTATGCCATCTGCGAGGTCCGGGACAGCAACTACATCCTTCTCGATGTGAGCCACCAGAGTGAGGGGCGCTACCCTATTCGTGATGGCTATAACGAAGCGTTCCCGTCTCCTGAACAGTGCTCCCAGATCGCTGACTCTTTTCAGGAGTTCCTAGGGGGGGCTCTTCGGTCCAAGGGGCGTTGGTTCTGGCTTCGGACCAAAGAGTGACAAGCCGAAGTCTCACGGGTCGGTGACGAGGATTGAGCGCCGGGGGACTCTCAAATGTCCGGCCTTTGCCGAAGCCCACCAGGACCGCGCCAGGAGGTGCCCGGAGGCAAACACCATCCACTTGGTGCTGGACAACATCAGTACCCACAGCCGCCATGCGTTGGATGTGCGGTACTGAATATGTGCAGAGCGTTGGCTCTGGCGTTGATTTACTTCACGCTACACGCCCGTCCACGGCGGTTGGCTTAATCAGGCGTAGGTAGCGATTTCCCCGCTCTCCCGTCAGTGCTTGGGGAAGCGGAGCATCCCCATGCTCGACAAGCTCCGATGCGAAACGCAGGCACGGCGGAAGTGGGCCAACCACAATCGGATTCGCTGGTGATTCACCGTGCCAAAGGCTCGAGTGGAATTCTATTGCCAACGCACAGACTTCACCTGGTCGTGGAATTGGCTGTTGCATTAAGCTGTCTCTGAATCGGGCGCAATGATGCTCAATCTGCTCTTGATGCAATAAATCTAGGGAGCACATTTGCTCCATGCAGCAGCCGCTCGATGTCATCCAGGTCTTCTTCAAACTCGGATGGGGGAACCTCCAGATACCTCCAGCAAGAGAACGTACTTACAGGATTCTGCATTATTCCCTGTCTTGCTCGAGCAAGTCGCCATTTTGCCGTTGTCGCATCTCCCGAGAAGTGAGCGGCAACGGCTAGACATTGTGAGTAGTTAACGCCGCCTGCCCTTGAACGCAGGAGATCTAACTCCAATACACGCCTGAATAGATCTGTAGGGGGCGAGCCAGTTAGACCCCACTCTGCCATGGCATAATTGAATGCTTGGGAGATCTGTTCGCTGGCGGTTGCTTCGCCATGTGATGGCGCAATTGAAGACATCGCCTCCTCGAAGCGCCCCTGGCCAATGTGGACGACTGCCAACTGTCGCTTGGCTATGGCTTTGTCTAATTCTTCGCTCGAGTTCTCGCGAATGCCTTGCAGTAGTCGCTCTGCGATCGGGAGTAGTCCCGGAACGCTCAGTGCTTCTGAAACAAACATGCTTTCTGGTGCCGAAAGCCGCTTGATGGCACGTGACTCCAAAGTTGATGCCAATGCTTGAGGAGAAAGCTCAACTAGGGTTCGTATGGCAAAGTAGATGTCTTGGAAGTCGGCGTCCTCGCAGTCAAGCGCAGCGCGGAAGTCGGCCACAGCCTCGTCTGGACGGCCCATTGACCGCAATACTCGTGCTCGTCGATTGTAGACACTGGCTTTCTTGTGGCCGGATTCAATTGCAATATTGAGAAGGCTGAGTACCCCTTCTGAATTGCCGAGAGCCTCCCGGATTGATGCCATGCGAACAAGTACTTCGCCATCACGACTGTGCGCTGATGCAATTGCGTCAAGGCGATCTTCCAGTGTGCCAACTGTTCTGTTGGGGTCGCCTAGTTCAATCTCGGCTTCGACAAGCTTTAGGTAGGAAAGTGCTCCGTCGCGATCGTCTATGTTTTGACGTGCAATCGCATTTGTTAGTTCTGTGTACTCTTTTGCTAAACGAGTCCGAGGGCGTTCGTGTACGAATATGGGTTGGTTAAGCAGTGAGAGGCTGCTGTAATGGTGGAGAACTGCCGCAGGCCTGTCGTATTTTAGCGTCTCGCAAGCATGCTCAAGTGCCGAGACAACGATGCCTTCCTCGTCGTCGAGTTCTGGCACGTTGGAAGGCACAAAGTGCAGGTGAATTGCGCGACTTCTCGGCGGTCGGGCTTCGCTGCGAATTGCCTCAACTGCAGCACGTAGACCTATGAGGTTCTGCTCGGTCGGGATAAAGAGCGCAACAACTGAATCGGGCAGTTGTCTTGTGCATATCCCTCCCACGTCAGTGTGTCCTGTGCGGGAATCGATGAGCACATAGTCAGGTCTAATATGCTCTCGCCACTGAGCCTTAAGATCTTCAAACAGCAGGTAGCCGTCTTCTTCTTGATATAGCTTCAGCCAATCAATCGAGTTTAGACGTGACCCGTACTGGGCGTCTTGGCGCCCTGCCGGCATGAGCCACAATTCGCCTGAACTGACGGAGGTGTCGCATCGCCGCACATACTCACGAACGTCAGGCGCCTCGCCCTGTTGTCTGTATTTTTCCACGAAATCAACGACGCCGAGGTCCCCACTTCCCTTGAACAGCCCATATGTGCTAACGCCCGGTGCCTCCAGGTCAAAATCAACAACAAGAATTCTCCGGCCGCGTGCAGCCAAACTGGCTGCGACATTGACAAGCGCCATTGTTCGGCCGACGCCGCCCTTGAAGGAATAAAATGTGACGGTATGCATGAACGCCTGCTTATGCATGCCCCAGGCGCAGTTCGAAAATGCTTGCAGCAAAGTAGGCGCTGGCGGGGAGGTTGGTTTTGAACTTGTTGCTGCGCTTTGGGGGGCGAGAATTGTGTTTTTGCGCGAAGGGGGCCGTGTTTTCTGGGGTGCGCTTTTCGCGGAGGAGACGCAGGTACTTGTCTGCAGATTTGTTCTGGAGGTTTAGGCCAAGCTCCCAGCGCTTTATGGATGCCTCGCCAAAGCCGGTCTCTTCGGCGAATTCGCTCTGCGTCATGCGATAGCTAGAGCGGATTTCGCGAATCTCCCTGGGGCAGAGTAACCCAAGGTGACGGCAAACGGCTTCGTGTCGGAGTTCCTCTGCATCTCCGTCTGTGAATTCGAAGCCGCAGTTTGAGCAATGCCAGGCGGGGACTTCGGCTGTTAGTATGGCTTGCTTGTCTTCCGCGCCGTAGGGGAATTGCTGTTTAATTTGAACTTGAATGAGATCGGGAGCATCGCAAGC
>NZ_RAWF01000017.1:0-61916 GCF_003612075.1 Corallococcus sp. CA041A | reverse complement strand
CGCACGGGCCTCCAGTGCCTGGACACCTTCCTGGCGCCACCTCCGACGCCACGCGTACACGGCCCGGGGAGTGACACCCAATGTTCTGCCCACCTGGGTGGCGCTCTGCCCTTCGGCAGACAACAGGAGAGCCGCGGCACGCAGCGCCACTCCCTGCTGCCCGCCGCGGCGGAGCAGCCCTGTCAGGAGGCGCCGCTGCCCGGCAGTTAGCCGCACGCCCTGCTGGGGCCTCTTCCGGCGCACGCTGCTCATTACCAACGCAGCGTACCCCTGAACGGAATTACTCCGGTTGGCTTAGACTCCTGGCATGAACCTCGTCCGTGGCATCACCCTTTTCGCGGCCGCCCTGTCCCTGCTGTCCAGTTGCGCGACGCTCGACACGTCGCACATGTCGCCGGCCTGCCGCGACCAGTACGACGCGTGTCTCAACAGCTGCCAGCCGCGCGGCCGGCCCGCCTCGAGGCAGCCGCCGGACTCCGTGCAGGGCAACGCGGAGCGGCTCACCCTCGATACGCAGACGCCGGCCTGCACCGACTCCTGCAAGCAGCAGGCGAAGACCTGCTCCTGAGCCCATGGCCCCGGAGCGCTACGAGACACTTGACGGATCCACGCCGGACGTCACCCCGCTGGCGGCGGAGGTCGGGCTCAAGCAACCGCTGAGCGCCTTCACCCTGCTGGAGGGCGGCGACGTCTTCGAGTCACGCGGAGGCCGTCCCCCCGCGGAAGGCCCCGCGCGCGCCCGCGCCTATGTGAGCGCGAAGCTGGAGCTCAAGCCGTACGGCGCCCCGGCGACGCAGGTGAAGCGGGTGCAGGAGGAGATCATCCGGCAGCTCGCCGGGAACCTCCAGCTCATCGCCCGCCTGGAGGCCGCGAGGCCCCTGACGCTGGAGCTGATTCCCCCCGGACACGCGCTGACGAAGTACGGCTATCCCCGTGCCGTGTCCCCCCAGACCGCGGGCTTGTTCTGGGATCATCCGGACTGGCCCCGGGCACGAATCGCGCTGAAGCAGGACCGGCTGGAGTCGGAGCAGTACCTGGTCTTCCACGAGATGGCGCACGCCATCCAGGGGCTGGCCTTCACCCAGAAGGAGAGCGAGCTCATCTACCGCACGATGCTCCGCACCTACCGAAGCCGCGCGGCGGTGGACGAGGTCTTCGCCATCTACAGCGAGCGCGAGTTCGTCACCGGCGTCTCCGCGCACGACCTGCGAGCCCCCGGCGTGTACGGCATGGCCCGCCAGCGGTGGAACGAGGAGCACCTGTTCACCCGCTTCGTGCGAAACCTCTACTTCCCCTACAAACCCCTCGCGGGTGGCACTGCGGGAATGACTCCGTCCAGCTTCGGTTGAAGCGTTTTTCCGGGTGCACGGCGCCGCCCGGCTCGCGAGGCATGCTCGGATTGAAGCCCGCTTCCGTCGCATGGTAGGAGGAGGCGGGCCGGTCGCCTCGACGGAACATCATGGACTCCCCCGGTGCTGAACGGCCTCGTCGGCGGTTGACGCGAATCATCGCGGGCGCGGGCCTGATCCTCCTCGCGACGATCGTCCTCCTGCTCATCGCGGTCGTGACCGCGCTTCACAACCTCGACCACCCCTGGCTGAAGCCGCACGTCGTCTCGCAGGTGGAAGAAGCCTCGGGCGTGCGGCTGGACTACCAGACCGCGCGGATCGACGTGCTCTCCGGCCTGCGCATGGAAGGACTGGTGGTGCGGACCCCGCCGCCATTCCAGGACGTCGCGCCCGAGTTCCTGCGGGTCGGCACGCTGGAGGCGGCGTGGTCGTTCGGAGCCCTGCTGAAGGGACCGGTCCGGGTGGAGCGGGTGGCGGTGCGCGACGCGACCGTCGTCCTGGTGGCGGATGAGAAAGGGACCACGTCGCTCACGAACCTGACCGGACCGCCAGAGCCGGAACCGGTGGATGAAGTGTCCCCCGGAACCTCCCAGCAGGTCGCGGATCTCTTCGCCTCCCCGTTCCCCGTCTCGAGCATCGAGCTGTCGAACGTGTCGCTGACCTATGTCCGCGTCCAGAACGGCGCGGTGGTGGACCGCTGGTCGCTGCGCGGGCTCGAAGCCGGCATCGAAGCGAAGCCGCAAGACAAGAGCTGGAAGCTCCTCGTGGACCTCGGCAAGCCCGGGAAGCCGCTGGCCCTCACGCTGAACCGTGAAGCGCCCGCGGCGGAGGCCCTGCTGGAGCTGGCCCTGTCGGTGGAAGCGAGCACGGACGCCGCGCACGTGAACGTGGACCTGGACGTCGCGAAGCAGACCTTTGAGCCGCGCTTCACGCTCCGCTCGCTGCTGCACGGCGCGGTGACGGCCAGGTTCGACGCCAGCAAGCAACACACCACCGTTGAGCTGGAGCGAACGAAGCTGACCGACAGCGCCGAGGTGCAGGCCCAGTTGGTGCTTCCGGATGCGTCGGAAGTCCCGCCCGTGCTGACACAAGCCCTGGCGGACGTGGACCTGGGACGGCTGCTGCGATGGATCCCCGACGACCTGCGCCCGTTCTCCCTGGAGCGCGGCAAGGTGCACCTGGAGGCCCGTGAGGTCACGCTCAGCGATATGCCCCAGCTGGGAGCCCAGGGTCGGCTCGGGCTGGACGTCGACGTGGCGAAGCTCCTCCTCGTACAGGAGGCGCTCAAGGTGGAGCTTGGCGATGGACGCATCTCGCTGACGGCGACTCCAGATGCCCCCCAAGGACTGGCCGCCAAGCTCGTGTTCGCGCTCCAGGGGCTCGACGTCGGGGGCGCCACACCGCTCCGCATTCCGAAGGCCTCCGGTGAGCTGACGGGGCATCAGCTGCGGCCCGACCTCGCCTCGCCCTTCAGGGTCGCGGGGGACGCGGCCCTGTCCGCCAAGGTGGAAGCACTGGATGTCCGTGCCTCCGGATACCGAGCGATGGCGGAGCGCCTGGGCCTCAACCTCCAGGTGCCCCTCACGGCGAAGCCCCCGTTCGCGCTGAAGGCGGACGTGCCCGTGGAGGCGCTGCGGATCACCGCCGAGGGCCGCGAGGTGCTGAAGGACCCCGCGCGAGTGCAGCTCCACGTGACGGACGCATTCCCCACGATGGAGGAGCCACGGCTGAGCAAGGCCCGCGCACGGCTGGAGCTGGACGTGGGCTCGCTGCACGCGTCGCTGGACGCCACGAAGGGCACCGACGACGTGGCGTACTCGCTGGACGCCCAGCTGCCGGACCTCGTCATGGCACGGCCCTTCATCCCGGATGACGTCGCCGCGCGATTCCCCTGGAAGCACCTGGCCGTGACGCTGGCCTCCAAGGGCAGGCTGACGGCCCTCTTCGCGCCCTCGCCGCGCGTGGACCACCAGACGGAGCTGAGCCTGAAGAAGGCGGGCTGGGACGACATCTCGGCCGCCAGCGCCATGCTCGCGCTGCGCTCCCAGGGAGACGAGTGGAAGCACAAGGGAGACCTGGCCCTGAAGGTCGAGGGGCTGCGCATCGGAGAGACCGACGCGGGCACCCAACACCAGACGCTGACCTTCGACGTCGACCGCCGCAAGCTCTCGCTCAAGTTGGGGCTCACCGGACATGAGGGCCTGAAGGTCGCCGCCGACGCGGCGCTGGCGTTCAACCCGAAGGCTCGCGCGCTGCGCATGGACGTGAAGGGCGACTTCCCGCCGCTGGGCCCCCTGTCGCCACTCCTGGCGAAGGCGCGGGTGCCCCCGGAGGTGGATCCGTCCAAGCTCGCGATGACCGGCGAACTGCACGGCACCCTGACCGGCCTCATCACGCACCTGGGCTCCGACGGAAGCTTCCGCCTGGCCCCCATGCCTCCGCGCGCCGCCAGCTTCGAGGGCAAGGCCCACATGGACCTGCGCGGCGTGCGCTGGAAGCAGGCGGACCAGACCATCAACGTCCCCGCCCTGCGCTGGGAGGGCGAGTCCCACGCCGACGGCGCCCAGCGAAATGTCCGCACGACCCTGGCGGTGGAGAAGCTCACCGTCAGCATGAACGACCGCCGGTTCACCTTCGCGGACCTGTCCAGTGCCAGCACCGCCACCTTCACCGACCAATGGGAGAAGGGGGACATCGAGCTGAAGCAGCTCGTGAAGGTCCGCTCGATGGAACAGAAGCCGGCGCTGCCCTACCCCGTCCAGGACGTGGAGGCGTCGTTCTCCGTCGTGCGCAAGCCCACCGGCGTCATCCGCATCCCGGACCTGAAGCTGTCCAATGGAGGCACGCAGACGCTGTTGAAGGTCCGGGGGCGGCTCGACCTGAGCAGTGATCAGCAGCGCATGGGGCTCCGGGGCTCGCTGGAGCAGGACCTGGCCCACCTCGCGCGGCCCGGCCAGGTCGAAGGCAGCGGCAAGGTCACGATGGACTTCCGCGTGGCGTCGCCGGACCTGGTGGTCTTCCGCACCACGTCCAGCCTCAAGCTCCAGGACGTGAACGTGCGGATGCCCGAGTCCGGCATCGTCGTGGAGGCGCTCAACGGCGACGTGCCGCTGACGGAGAACGTGGAGGTCTCCCAGGACGGCGTGCGCCTGCTGAACGACCTGGACGTCAATCCGTACTCGATGCTGCGCTTCGCGGATCAACACCCGCTGCTCACGCGCAGCGGCTTCATGTCCGCGGACCGCATCACCACGCCGTGGGTGACCATCGCGCCGCTGGCGGGCAACCTGGCCATCAACCAGAACGTGTTCTCCATGAGCCAGCTGGAGATGGGCGTCCGCGGAGGGCGCATCACCGGCCAGTGCATGCTGAACTGGCAGGGCAAGCACTCCACGCTGGAGGCCCACGTGCGGGCCACGGGCGTGAAGTCCTCCCGGGGCGAGCCCTTCGACGGCAACGCCGCCATGGTCATCTCCGCCAGGGACCGCAGCATCAACGGGCGCGCGGAGATTCTGCGCATCGGCAACCGCCACCTGTTGGACCTGTTGGACGTGGAGGATCCGCACCACACGGACCCCGCCACCAATCGCGTCCGCTACGCGCTGGGCCTGGGGTACCCGGAGCACGTGCGCGTGAGCTTCAAGCAGGGCTTCGGCAGCCTGCTCATCACCATGGGCGGCCTGGCCAAGCTGGTCAGCATCGATGAAATCCGGGGCATCCCCCTGGGCCCCATCGTCGACCGCCTCATCACCACCATGTTCCCTCCAGAGGCTCTGCCATGACACATCGTGGGTTGCTGCTCGTGGCCGCCCTCGCGGCTTCCGGATGCATCAGCGCGCCGGAGATCGTCATGGTGGACCGGGCGACGGCGCTCGAGGAGCAGGCCGCGGGCTCGTACAAGGACGTGGAGCAGCGGCTGGCGCGCGCGGGCATGAACCCCACGCCGGTGCCGCTGACGCCCAACCAGCTGGAGGACCTGGGCATCCAGCCCCCACCGCTGGTGGAGAACCTGGGCAAGACGCAGGCGGACCGCGTGGACGACCTCGTGCGGCGCCACTGCGTGGGCGAGGGCAAGGACGGGCTGCTGGTGCTCACCCGGAAGCAGTGCACGGCCGGGCGCGTGTCCGCGGATGACGCCGCCCTGGTGGAGCGGGTGAACCGCGCCCGGCGCCAGCTTTGGCAGTGGATGAAGACCGTGCGCCCCGGTGTGCCGGAGGCGACGCTGCGCCAGAACTGGCGTCTGGCGCACGCGGAGGGCGTCGTCTGCGGCGGCTGGGTGGAGGCCGAGGACGGCACCTGGGGAGAGAAGAAGTGCTGACGCGCCAAGGCCCCTGGTTCCTGGCCCTGGCCGTCCTCCTCGCGAGCGGCGCCTGGGCCCAGGACGACGAGAACGACGGAGGCATGGCCCTGCCCGAGCGGCTCACCGTGGGCATGGGCGACCAGTTCCTGGGGCAGCTGGGGCCCGACGAGAACTCGCTGCTGTTCGTGTCCAACCGGGACATCGCCACGGAGATCTTCGTCCAGGACCTGGAGAAGGGCCGCGAGCGCCGACTCTTCGACGAAGGCGCGGACGTGACGTGGCCGCGCATCAGCCCCAATGGCAAGCAGCTGCTCTACATCTCGTTCCGCACCCAGGCCGGCGGCCAGCTCTGCGTGAGGGACCTGCCAGAGGCGAAGGAGCGCCGCTGTCTGGAAGAAGAGCTCAGCGCGCTGCAGGCGGAGTGGATCGACGACACGCACATCGCGCTGGTGAGCCGCGCGACCATCCAGGGAGACCTGCGCCTGTCGAAGGTGGCGCTCGGGGCCGGATGGCAGGTGACGCCGCTGCTCGACCGCAACCTGACCAGCCCCACCATCTCCCCGGATGGACGCTGGCTGGTGTACGTCCCGGTCCAACGCTCCGTGCAGGAGGTGGGACCGGGCTTCGCCGCGCGAGCGGCGCCGCACCTGGAGGCCATCCGGTTGGATGTCCCCGGCGCGGCCCCCGTCCCGCTGACGCTGGACATCCCAGGGAAGACGGGCCAGCCGGTGTTCGCGCGCGACGGACGCTCGCTGTACGTGGTGCAGTTCTTCACCGACTCCAACGGGGACGGAGTGATTGACGCGAGCGACAGCGGGGTGCTGTTCCGCGTGCCCTTCGCCTCCGAGCGCGACGACGCGCCCGCCCAGGCCGCCGCCGCCAGTCCGGACCAGCTCACCAGCGAGGCGTGGAACTGCGAGTACCCGTCCCCCACCGCCGCGTCGCTCATCACGACCTGTTCCCGGGGCCAGTCGCTGGACGTGTATCAGCTGCCGCTGGGTGGCCAGGTGCCCGGTGAATGGGACGTGAAGCGCCTCAGCGAGGAGCTGGGCATGGTGGGCCGGCGCGCGGATCAGCTCATCCTCTACCGCCAGCGCCTGCTGCTCGAGACCCGGCCCAAGCTCCGCCGGTTGTTGATGATGCGCCTGAGCCAGCTCCACCTGGCCTACGGCGACTTCGACGCCGCGGACTTCTACGCCCGCCAGATGTCGAAGGTGGACGACCCTGTCACCGCCGGGCTGTCGGAGCCGTTGCGCATCCTCATCGCCCACCGGAAGGCCCTGAAGGAGCGCGACCGGGGCCGCATGGTGGATGAGCTGCAGGAGGGCGAACGCCAACGCATGGCGGCCCTGGATCCCGCCGCCGCGCCCAGCCCGCCTTCCGCCGTCTACCGTCACGTCGTGCGCAGCGAGCTGGCGCAGTCATCCGGCGACTTCGCGCTCGCCCGCCAGGAGCTGGAGGCGGCCGAGCTGACGGACACCACGCCGCGCGCGGTGCTGGAAGGCTGGTACGAACAGGCGGACGCGCTGTACCGCGAGCTGGACGACCGGAACGCATTGGTCGCCGCCGGCCGCAAGCTCTCCCAGAACAAGGTCTTCAAGCAGGACGACCAGCTGGACTTCGCGCGCGGCGCCGTCCGCGCGCTGTACCGGGGACGCCCCTACGCGGAAGCGGACGCCACCATGGCCCAGGCGCTCGCGGCGGAGCCTCCCGGGACGCCGTATGCGTTCGCCCTGGAGCTGGGCCGCCACGTCAATGCGTTGAACCAGGAGCGCCCTCCCCGCCCCGTCCGGGACGCCCTGGTCGCGTTCTACAAACAGCAGACGGATCCGCTCCGCCGCCGCATGGTGGTGCAGGACGCCGCCGAGCGCGCGGCGAGCCTGGGCGCCGACGGCGTGATGGAGGCCCTGGCAACGCGCTACGTCGACGACGCACCGGCCGGCACCGAGGAGCGGCGACGGGCGGAGCGGCTGTTCCGCCGAGCGCTGATGGGCCGCGCCTACCGCCGCATGGGGCGGGACCGGATGGACGAGGCGCGCGCGGACTTCGACCTCGTGACCCGCAGGACGGGCTCGCTGGAGAGCGCCGTCGAGTCCATGAGCCTGCGCCTGCGCGCGGGCGTCGCCCCCGAGGTGGTTATCAAGGAGGTCACCACGGAGGTGCCGAGCAAGGCCGTGTCGCTCTCGCACTTCGTGAAGGCCTACGTGACGACGCGCCGGCTGTCCAAGCTGGATGACGACGCCCACGCCCAGGCGGTGAAGACCGGCCTCGCGGAGCTGCGCGCGGCGTGGCAGGAGCTCAAGAACCAGCGCGAGGTGCAGGCCCTCATGGGAGCCATCCACCACGAGGACTTCCTGCGCGGCCGCAACCCCGCCGCAGCCGAGCGCGCCAACCGGCACTACCTGGTCGCCCTGGACCTGGTGCGCAACAACGCGCGCTACAAGGCCATGATCCTCGGCGCGCTGGGCCTGCTGCACACGCAGGTGGGCAACTACCACATCGCCCTGGGCTACCTGGACGAGCGCGACAAGCTGCCCTACGCGGACAGCGGGGCGGGGCTGTCCGTGGCCCTGGCCCGGGCCCGGGCGCTCCTGCACGTCAACCGCGAGGCGGAGGCCGCGCAGGCGGCGGACAAGGCCCTGGCCACGGTGGAGTCCGTGCCGAAGATGGCCCGGTTCATCCCGTTGGTGATGGACCGCGCGGCGCTCTACAACCTGGCCGCGGGCAAATTCGAACGGGCCCTGACGCTCTACGACCGCGTGCTGCCCGGCATCGAAGCCGGCCCCCGCGACGAGGAGGGCCTGCGCAACCGGCTGGTGCTGCGGCTGGCCCGCTGCGGCGCGGCGCTGGGCGCGGATCAACCCCAGCGGGCGCTGGAGGACCTGGACCAGGTGGACCGGGACCTGGCGACGCCCGCCGTGCGGGCCACGCTGAAGCAGGCGCGCGCCACGCCCAATCTCGTCCAGCGCGCGTATCGCATCATCGCCGCGGGGCTGCGCGCCAACGCGGAGACGCGGCTCGGGCGCATGGACGCCGCAGCCCGAGCGCTGGAGCAGCGGCGCGCGCTGTTCCTGGAACAGTTCGACGAATTGGATCGCGACGAGGACATCCGCGCGGTGACGTTGGCGGAGCTGCGGCTGGCGGAGAACGCCGTGGACCGCCGCGACCCGGCGCAGGCGGCGCAATGGCTGGGCAAGGCGCTGGAGCACTCCGACTCACTGATGGCTCGCACGCACGCGCCGGTCGATGCGGGCCAACTGGACGTGCTCTGGTTCGCGGCGCAGCTGCAATCCGAGGACAAGACTCGGATGCCTTTCGACGTGCCCCAGCGGATGGAGCAGGCGCGGCGGACGCTCATCGAGCAGCGCGACCCGGCGTGGCGCACGTACCTGGCGTGGTTCAACATCTACCTCGCGCTCGACGGCAAGGTCGCTGCCTCGGCGGACAAGCCAGCCCAGGCGCAGGAAGTCCAGACCGCGTCCGAATAGCGGCTGCAAACACATTCGGAAACGCGCGGGACATTTTCGCGGCACATGGCGGGAGCACCTTGCACCGTGTCAGCCCGGAAGCCCCGGGCCTGAACGGCACGGGACGCCGTGGGGGACAAACCCCTCCCAGTCGGTCCCTCACGGTGTCCACCGTGCCATCAGGCCAACGGCTTCCGGGTGCGGTCATCACGCGCAAGCTGGAGGTACACATCACCATGAAGCGCCATCTGTTCATGCTGGGCCTGCTGTTCGCCGTTCCCACCTTCGCCGGATCCACCACCACCACGCAGGACGCGTCCCAGGGCGCGCGCCGGCCGCCTCCGTTCGAGCGCAAGTCGCCCGTCCAGGTGCTCATCGACCACCGCCAGGACCTGGCCCTCACCGACGCCCAGGCCGCGAGCCTGACCCGGATTCAAACGGCGCTCGACGCGAAGAACGCGCCCGTGAAGCAGTCCCTGGAGGCCCTGCGCCCGCCCGCGCCGCCGGACCGCGGCACACGACAGGGCACGCCGTCCGCCCAGGACCAGGCCGCCCATGAGCAGGCGCGAGGCCTGTTCCAGCAACTCCGCACCAACGACATGGCGGCCTACCAGGAGGCCGAGCAGGTCCTGACGGACGCCCAGAAGACCCAGGCCCGCACGCTCCTGGAATCGGAGCGCCGCTCGCACGGCCCCGGCCACGGCGGCCGCGGCGGTCCTCCCCGAGGCGAGTAGCCCCTCACCGCCAGTCCGGCCCCCTGCGCGTCAGGGCGGCCGGAAACCCGGCGGCTTGGAGTGTCGTTTCCTGAAAGTCACGAACTCCCCGTCAGGATGTCAGACGGCTTCCGTATGGTGTCGGGCATGGAGGCGATGATGCAGACGATGTTGGTGTTCGTGCCGGTGGCCCTGTTGGTGGGCGCCGTGGTGATGATTCCCCGTTCCCGCCGCCGCGTGCGTCGGTGGAAGGTGCGGGCCGGGTAGCAGGCGGATCCGCGCTCGTCGGATCCGCTCCCTTCCGAGGGGGCGGAGCGCGATGAAGGGGCCCCGAAAACAGATGCTTGACGGAGGCGGATGGGGACGGTACAAGCCGCCTCACTGAATCACGGCGGGGCCGCGCAGGGCGGATAGCTCAGCGGTAGAGCGGCGCCCTTACAAGGCGATGGTCACAGGTTCAATCCCTGTTCCGCCCATATAGATTTTTGTGGGGAGTTAGTTCAGTTGGTTAGAACGCCGGCCTGTCACGCCGGAGGCCACGGGTTCAAGTCCCGTACTCCTCGCCACTAGAGAGGCCCGGAACCGAAAGGTTCCGGGCCTTTCGCTTTTCTGGCCGCCCTCCTCGCCTGGGCGTGGGCCAGGAAACAGGAGGGGTGCATCCCTCGCACATCGACGACGCGGGCGCGCGGGCAACTCCCCCCGAAGCCGCCCGCGCGCCCGGTCGCCGAAGGCCGTGAGCCCCTCGAGGCCCCGGCCCCACTGCTCGCGCGTCTCCGCATCCAGCGAGACCTTCTCCAGCTGACACGCTCCTCGCGGAGCGGCAGAGGAGGGACAGACCGTCCGCGGCCCGGTCAAGGCGCCAGGTCCACTCCCGCCCGTGCAAGGTAGGCCACCGCCTCGACTTCTCCTGGCCGTCCCGGAGTGCCCGTCAGCGCGGCCATGAACGGCCCATCCCACGCGGCCGCGTCATCAATCAGTCCTTCGCGAAGGAATTTCTGGAAGGCGTCCAGGCTCGGATGGGACATCTGGAGCCGGCACATGGAGCTGCGGCACTCCAGGGACACGATGCGCGCGCCCCGAGGCAGCACCGCGCCGAGCCGCTCCACGCGCTGTGTGGCGTCATGGCTCCAGGCCGGGTCCACTCCTTCTCCAAAGAAGCGCGCGTCCATCCGTGCGACCGCCTCGTCCGGCGTCGGCTCCTGGTGGACTGCTGCCGTGCCCTCCGTGGAGAGGCCCGCGTCGGGCGGACTCATGGCCACGGAGGGCTGCCCTGGAGCCATGGGCGTGTCCACGCGCGGGCCCGGGGCCCGGGCCGCCACCTGGGCCTCACGCGCCAGTCGCTCGGAGTGGGCGACCGAGGCCTCGAGCTCGCGGACCTGCGCCTTCAACCGCTGCAACTCGGTGGTGTCGCGCGCACCGGACTCCCGTGCCTTCACGTCGCTCGCTCCGGCGAGCCGGGACACGCCGTAGGAAAGCAGCCCCACGAAGAGGACTGCGCAGACCCACACCCAATTCCTTGTCATGTCGCATGAACCGGGGTGCCCACGAATACGCGGGCACCCCGCCCCGAGAGTCATGGATGCATCCGGCTCCTGCTAGGCATTGTGGTCAACGGTGTTGATCTGACCACCCGGGTCAACGAGGCAGTTGGCGTACAGGTATCCATAGGCAGGAGTGTAGGCGTCGGTCAGCGTGATGTACTGCGCCGGGCCGAAGGCAGGGAGCCACTTGCGGGTGCCGCCCCAGTAGAGGGTGGCCTCGCGATTCATGCCAATCGCCATGCAGCCCACGTTGTTCGAGGACGTGGCGCCAAGGGCGGTGACAACCACCGTCTTGCTGCCGGAACTGTCGGACGTCAGGGGAATCTCGAAGCCCCTCCGGGTCGAACAGCCATTGTACATGGTGCTGTATGACATGAAGAAACAGGAGCCGTCGCTCCAGGTGACGGGCCTGCCGGCGCTCGCGGGCACGGAGCGGGCCATCGCCGCGAGCGGAAGGAGGACCACCATCGTGAGAACGGCCTGCTTGAATTGCCTCGTCATGCGCTTCGCTCCTTGAGTGGGGTGCTTCGCGCAAACTCTCACTGCAAGCAGCCGAACCAGCAATTCGCTAAAATTAGGGAGCATGCTCCCTGGGAGCGACGCTGGAGGTCCGATGGCCGCTGACAGCCTTCGAAGTTCGCAAGTCCGTGTCCTGGTTCGCCTGGTCAACGAGGCGCACGAACTGCCCGAGGGGCAGGGGGAGCGGCCGCGGCATCTGCTCTCCGGCATGTGCCGCATCCTGGGCGCCGAGGCGGGGGCCTGCGTGCTGGAGTGCGACTTCAAGCCGGGAGGTCGCGGAGGCTTCACGGCCGCCGTCCTGGAGGGCTGGGACGGCGCCGCGCGGCCCGCGCTCAAGGCGCTCCAGAGTATGGGCAGCGCCTGCAACCCGGGCATCCGCTCGCTGATGGAGCGGCCTCCGGTGCCCGGCGCCGTGGTCACCGCGCTGCGGCGGGAGCTCGTCGGTGACCGGGCCTGGTACGGCGCGCCCTACGTCGAGCACTACCTGCGGCCGACACAGCTCGACGACTCGGTGTATTCGCTCTGGTGGTCCGAGGTGCCGGGAGTGGTGCGAGGCATCGGCCTCTACCGGGGCCGGAGCGAGCGCCTCTTCGATGAAGCGGACCGCGAGCTGCTGCACCTGTTCCACGCCGAATGCGGGGCCTTGCTCGGCCTGCCGGAGCCCACGGAGGATGCCCTGGGCGTGCGGCTCGCGCCGCGCGAACGTCAGACGCTGGAGCTGCTCCTGCAGGGGCTCGGTGACAAGCAGATCGCGGCCCGGCTCGGCATCAGCCGCTTCACCGTGAATCAGTACACGAAGACCCTCTACCGCCGCTTCGGCGTGCAGTCCCGGACGGCGCTCATCGCGAGGTTGCTCGGCAGCCAGGGCCGGGGCACGGGCTCCAGGGCACGGCTGCCAGCATCATGAACCTGCCCCTCACGGGCAAGGCCCCGCGTCAGACGGCCGAGGGCCCGCGCAAGGAGCGGTGGTACTTCTGGAGGATGCGCTCCACGCGCATCTGGCCGAGCAGCGCCTGGAACGCCTCCGTGGCCACCAGCACGCCTTCCACCGCGTCCATGGACAGGGTCGCGTTCCCCGCCTGCTCCACCATCCAGCGGCCGTCCGCGGTGATGGCGAACACTGCGCGCTGGGGCTCCCCGGGCAGCCACACCACCAGGAAGAGGTTCTCGCACTCACACTTGGGATCCGAGCACAGCTCTATCCGCCAGGCGTAGCGCTGCCCGTCCAGCTCCACGCGGCCCAGGATGTCGCGCTCCAGGTCCGCGCCCTCGCCCAGGAGCGACTCCGGCAGCCGCACCTCGAAGGCACCCTCCAGCCGGCCCATCGATTCAAGCACCTGCGTGCGGCGCTGGGTCACCAGCGTGTCGAAGCCCTCCTGGAAGCCGGGCGCCTGCGACGCCGCGCGCACGACGCCGCCCCAGCGGTCCTCGGCGGGGCGCAGCTCGTCGTCCAACAAGGTGCCGTCGGAGGTGAGGGTCAGGGCCTTCTGCTCGCCGCCCGCGGTCACCTTCAGGTTCACGGTGTCGCACAGGCAGCCATCGTCGGTGCAGGTGGCGCCATGCACGGACACCGCGCCGTACTCCGGCGTCTGGCAGTCCGCGAGGTGGCGGAGCGATTGATTCTCGGAAGAGGTCATCATCGAAAGCGGGTCCTGGAGGGAAGGAGCGCGCGGCTCACTTCACGTTGGCGAGCGGCGTCTCGATGAACTTGCCCTGGCCCGCGAGGTTCTTGAGGTCGACCTCCCCCGCATCCAGCGGACGGCGCGGAGTTTGAGGATTCTGCCGCACGCCAGCCGTCTTCTCGTGGGCGGAGATGATGGGCAACAGGCGCACGCCGTCCTTCGGCACCTGGAAGCCCTGCGCCTGCAACTCCGCGCTCAGGTCCTTGCGGAACAGGCCCGGGTTCTTCGCCAGGTGGCCCGTCGTGTACTCGCAGTTGGCACAGGTGAAGCGCGTGGTGTGGCCGCTGTACGTCACCGCGTGGATCTTCGAGCCCGGCGGCAGCGTGCCCTTGAAGGACGCGGCGATGTCCTTCGCCGCGCCCGGCGCCATCAGCCGCGCGGCGTCGGACTGCTCGCTGTGCGCGAAGGTCGTGTTGAAGTCCGCGCTGGGCGGAGTGGGCTTCGAATACCGGGCCTCCGCGGGCGCTCCGGCCTGCAGCGCGTTGCGCTTCGGGGTGCGGCCGAAGTCGTCCGAGCCCGCGACCTTGGAGCCGCTGAACTCGTAGCCGGGCGTCTTCGTCGACGAGTCCTTCATCCCGCTGACGGACACGCGCTTGCCGTCGTTGGTCAGGTCGTGCACGTTGGGGTGGTACATGCGCTTCATCGCGTCCGGCGGTGGCACGGTGGAGCCCGCCGACTTCGTGTACGCCCCCTGCGTGTGGACCGCGCCGAAGGACGTGGCGAAGAAGTTGGTGTTCTTGCTCAGGCCCGCGCCGCCCTCCTTCCTCCCCTTCACCCCCTCGGTGCGCGCATTCGCCTCGAGGCCCGCCAGCCGCTGATGCTCGTTCGTCAGGGCCTTGCCGTCGTCCAGCTTCAGCTTCTTGTCCGGGTTCTTGGAGCCGTACACCGCGCCGCCAAAGCCGTCCGTGAAGACCTTGTGGTCCGGGGGCGGCTTGAGGGCCGGCTCCTTCTTCGGCTTGGCCTGCGCCTGCGCCTGCGCGGCCTGCACCTGGGCTTTGGAGGCAATCGGATTGGTCTGCACCGAGTGCCTGGCCTGATTGATCGAGGAGGTGGTCTTCATCTTGGGCATGGTGTCTCCCGGGGTATGTTCAAGGCTCACTCGCTTCTTCCTGGATTTGCAATGCCAACGCCAGGGCAATGTGGGCCTATCGTCACAGGCATACGTCAGCGCACCCAGGAGCCACGCCTTGCCCTCCCGTTCCCGACGCCTGTTGGCGACTGTCGTTGGTACGCTCCTCCTGTGCTGCGTTTCTTCGCCGTCATGGGGCCAGACGCCCTCCTCCGCGGAGCCCACGCGCATCGCCCTCCGCGCCGCCAGGCTCTTCGACGGGAAGAGTGACCGGACCCTTCCGGATGCGGTCGTGCTCATCGAAGGCTCGACCATCCAGGCCGTGGGCACCGGCCTCTCCATCCCCTCGGGGGCACGGGTCATCGACCTGGGCGACGTCACCCTCTTGCCCGGGCTGATCGACGCGCACTCGCACCTGCTGCTGGACGTCGACCCGGAGAACGGAGGCGACGGCCTCCTCACCCCCGTCGCCCAGAGCGGCACCGCCGAGCGCGCGCTCCTTGGCGCGAAGCTGGGCCGCGAGATGCTCGAGGCGGGCGTCACCACGGTGCGCGACGTCGGCAACTCGGGGGTCAACGGCGACGTGGCGCTGCGCAACGCCATCCAGCGTGGCTGGGTGCAGGGCCCGCGCATCTCCGCCTGCACCCGCGCGCTCGCTCCCCAGGGCGGTCAGTTCCCCACGCTCCAACTTCCGGCGCAGTCCCTCATCGAGCAGGAGTACGTCACCATCTCCGGGGTGGAGGAGGCCCGGCGCGCCGTGCGGCAAGCGCTCATGGACGGCGCGGACTGCATCAAGGTCATCGTCGACAACGGGCACAACCTCCTCTCCTTGGAGGAGCTGAAGATCATCGTCGAGGAGGCCCACCGCAGGAAGCGCCCGGTGGCGGCGCACACCACCACCGACGACAGCATTCGCATCGCGGTCCAGGCGGGCGTCGACTCCATCGAGCATGGGTACTCGCTCCCCGATGACGTGCTGGCGCCCATGGTCCGCAATCGCATCTTCCTGGTCCCGACGGATGGCCCGATGGACGTGTGCGACTCCTTCGATACCCAGACAGGCAATGCCGAGCGCCGGCGTCAGATGAAGGAGCGCTGCAAGAAAAACATGGCCAAGGCCCAGGAACGCCTCCGCCGCGCGGTGGCCGCGGGTGTCCGGATCGCCGCCGGCTCGGACATGTACATCGTGATGCCAGGGTTGACGCGAGGCCAGGCCAGCGTGAAGTGGTTCATCGCCTATACCGAGGCGGGTCTCAAACCCGTGGACATCCTGCGTGCCGCGACCGTGAACGCGGCGGAGCTGCTGCGCATGCAGGACCAGGTTGGCTCGCTCGCGCCGAACAAGCTCGCGGACCTGCTCGCGGTGGAGGGGGATCCGCTCAAAGACATCCGGGCGCTGCGGCAGGTCCGGTTCGTGATGAAGGACGGGCAGGTGGTCCTGGATGCCCGCGCTCAAGGCAGGGGCCCGCCCCAGGCTGTTGCGGCGGACAGTCCGTGGTCATGCCCCCGGTGATGCCGAGCCAGAAAGACAAGACGCTCAGGGGAGGTACAACTCCGCCGTCGGTACCGAGCCTCCCGTGACGAGGACCGTGCCGTTGGGCAGCAGCGTCGCCGTGTGGTTATAGCGAGGTTGGGCCATGGAGCCGGTGGGGCTCCAGGTGCCCGAGACCGGGTCGTACAACGTCGCCGTCGCGAGTGCGAAGACTTCCAGCTCGAAGATTTCGGCCGATCCCCCAGCGACGAGCACCTTGCCGTTGGTCAGCAGCGTTGCAGTATAGAAGACGCGCCCCCCCATGGGGGCTGTCAGGGTCCAGGTTCCCGAGGCCGGGTCGTACAACTCCGCTCCCCCCCAGACCAGATCGACCGTGGGATCGTATCCTCCAGCGGCGAGCACCTTACCGTCGGGCAGGAGCGTCACAGGGGGGCCGCCGGGAAATACGGCTGGTGAGTTGGTAGCGCTCCAGGTATCCGAGACCGGATCGTACAGTTGCGACGCGCCTTTGCGCGCGAAGAGGACCTTGCCATCGAGCAGCCGCGTCTCCCCGCTAGAGGCGGATTGGAGCGGAGCGCTGGCGAAGCTCCAGGTGTCCGAGGCCGGGTCGTACAACTGTGGCGTCGTTCCTCCCGCGACGAGCACCTTGCCGTTGAGAAGCAGCGTCGCCGAGCTGGGGCCTGACGCGAGCGGGGAGCTGGCGGGGCTCCAGGTGCCCGAGGCCGGGTCGTACAGCTCGGCTGTCGCGACGAAGCCGTTGGCGTCACGCCCCCCCACGACGAGCACCTTGCCGTTGGGCAGCAGCGTCGCACTGTGGCCCGAGCGAGGTTGGGCCAGGGATCCGGTCGGGCCCCAGGTGCCCGAGACCGGGTCATACACCTCCGCCGTCGCGAGGGGCGCACCATTGCTGGTGCCCCCTGCGACGAGGACCGTGCCGTTGGGCAGCAGCGTCGCCGTGTGGCCCGAGCGAGGTTGGATCATGGAGCCGGTAGGGACCCAGACACCCGAGGGAGTGCAGGTGGGCAGCCCCGTCACTTCGAAGCTCCGGGTGTCCGTCAGGTTGAAGGCGTTGGTGACGGTGACGGTGACGGTCGGGGGCGTGCCGGCACTGACACAGGCGGGGGCAGTCCAGGTGACGCGGCTGCGGGAGGCATCGCTTGCCGGGGTGCCTGGCACGCCGGTAGTGGCCTGCCAGGAGAAGGTGAGCGCGGAGCCCTCCGGGTCGCTGGCCACCACCTCGTAGGTGAGCACCTGGCCTGGAGTCGCCGTGTCCGAGGAGCGGTAGGAGCGGATGATGACGGGAGGGAAGTGGTTGGCGGGGGGAGTGTCGCGGACGCACAGGGCGACGGTGCCCGTGGTCAGCCCACCGCGCCCATCCGAGACAGTGACAGTCAGGCGGCAGTTGTTGCAGGGGCCGACGGGCAGGAGCGAGGGGGTGAACTGAGCGGAGTGGGAGGAGGCATTGCTCCAGGAGCCGGCGCAGGTGGCGCTCCAGGAGTACGAGAGGCTGTCGCCATCCGGGTCGGAAGCACAGACGGAGACAGCGGTCGGCTGCCCCACAGCCAGTTGCGTGGGGGTGGCAATGAGAGACGCCACCCGGGGTGAGCTGTTGAAGGAGATGGACAGTTGCGCCTCCCCCTCGTGTCCTTCCTGGCTGACATAGATGTCCAGGACGATGCTGGAGGACAGACCCCGGGAGTCCGTCACGGTGAAGGTGAGGGTTTGAATGCCGGTGGACAGCGGCGCCGTCCACGAAGTGGAGGCAGCGGAGGGCGAGGAGAAGGAGCCCGCCGTGGCACTCCAGGCATAGGAGAGCGTGTCGCCCGGGTTGGGATCATGGGCGGTGGCCACCAGGGAGAGCGAGCCGCCGACGGGCACGGAGGTGGAGGAGGCCACCAGGGAGTCAATGAGCGGGGCCTCGTTGTCGAAGGGCGGTGGAGGGTTGGCCTCCTGGAGGGTGATGGCGACGAGGGCCGTCTGGTTCGCGGAGATGGTGATGCCGGAGGCGGAGCCCTCGAAGAGCAGGATGCCCGAGGCGTCGAAGGCCCGAGCCAGGAAGGTGCGGTTGGGGCCGGCGGGAATGTTGCCGATGACGCCGCCCCACACCCCATGGGTGGGGGCAAGGTCCACGGTGACCGAGGGGATGTCCGGGGCGCTGGAGGTGACGGTGACGCGGGAGATACCGGAGGCGAGGGCCTGGCGTACGGAGACGGCGAACCGGGCCGAGCCAGTGTCGGAGGAAGAGCCAGCGCAGCCCGCCAGCAATGCCAGAGTGAGCGCCAGAACAACGGAACGGGATGTCTTGTTCATATGTGTCGGGTAGCGGCGAGCAGCAGGCACGGCCTGCAGCGGCAATCGCTTTGAAAAAGACCTGGCACCGAGCATGAAGGATGGCAGGCAGCTCTGCCCATTGCCCCAATAGCCAGGGAATGCGTCGGGTTCGTGAAGCGCGTCAGGAACCGAGCGCTGCCGGGCGAACACCGCGAAGGAAGACGGTGAGGAGAGCGGAGATCAGTCCCGCATCCTTCAGCTTTTCTCCGGCCGCCCCCCTCGTCAGCGTGTGCGCCTCGCCGAACACCCGCGCGCGGAGGCCTTCGCAGGCCCCTCCGCCCGCACCCAACGGGCGGGCTCAGCGTGTGGGCCCGTCCTCGGAGGTTCCCTTGAAGTCAGCGGCGGACAGGCCGTGCCGCTTGAGCAAATCGTAGAAGTCGCTCCGGTTGCGCCCGGCCATTCGAGCCGCGGCGCTGACACTGCCGCTGCTGCGGCGCATGGCCTCCGCGAGGTAGGCGCGCTCGAAGGCATCGCGGGCCTCGCGCAGCGATGGCAAGGCCTCGGCCCCGACGGGAACACCCGGCAACTGCGCGCTCTCGGCGGGGGGCCGCTCCAGCGCCTGCCCCAGGCGCGGCACATGTCGCGGTTGAAGCTCGTCCGCGCCGGCCAGGAGCACCGCGGCCTCCATCTCGTGGATGAGCTCCCGGACGTTGCCAGGCCAGCCATAGCGCTGCATCAGCTCCACCGTCGCGGGCGCCAGGCGTGGCGGACGCAGGCCATAGCGGTTCGCGGTGCGCTCCAGGAAGAGCTGCGCGAGCAAGGGGATGTCCTCCAGCCGCTCGCGCAGGGGTGGCAGTTCGATGGGCACCACGTGCAGCCGGAAGTAGAGGTCCTGACGAAAGCGCTTCGCGGCCACCTCCTCCGCGAGGTCCCGGTTGGTGGCGGCGACCACCCGCACGTCCACGGACTCCTCCACGTCCGCGCCCACGCGCGTGAGCCGCTGCTCCTGCAGCACGCGCAGGAGCTTCACCTGCACGGACGGGGACGCCTCGCCAATCTCATCCAGGAACAGCGTGCCGCCGTTGGCCGCGCCAAACAGGCCCTCGCGCTCGCGCACGGCGCCGGAGAACGCGCCCTTCACGTGTCCAAACAGCTCGCTCTCCAGCAGCTCTGGCGGAAGGGCGCCGCAGTTGACGGCGACGAAGCGCCCCGCGTTGCGGCGCGAGAGCACGTGGAGCATCCGCGCCGCCAGCTCCTTGCCGGTGCCACTCTCGCCGGTGAGCAGGACGGTGGCGTCGGTGGGGGCAATGCGGGCAATCACCTCGCGCACGCGCGAAATGGCCTCGCTGATGCCCAGGAGCAGGGGCTCGCCCTCTTCCCCCATGCGCCGCCGCAGCTCGGCCACCTCCCGGCGCAGCAGCGAGCGCTCGAGCGCATGCGTGAGCTTCTGCATGAGTTCGTGGTCATGAAACGGCTTGGTGAGAAAGCCGTAGGCGCCCTCCTGCATGGCCTGCACCGCGGTCTCGATGGAGCCGTGCGCGGTGAGCATGATGACGGACAGCTCGGGGGCCCGCTGTCGCGCGGCCCGGAGCACGTCCATGCCATCCATGTCCTCCAGGCGCAGGTCGAGCACCATCGCGTCCACGCGCTCCTGCGAGAGCCGGCGCAGTGCGCTCTTGCCCTCGCCCTCCACGGTCACGCGGTAGCCGCGTGACGTCATCCGCATGGACATGAGCTCCGCGAGCTGGAGGTCATCGTCCACCAGGAGCACATGGGGCTGCTGGACGGGGGACTCAGGCGTCAAGACGGCCTCCAGGGGACGCAGGGTCTTCAAGGGGAATCCAGAAGGTGAAGGTGGCGCCGGGCCCGGACGTGTCCGCGAGCGACAGCTCACCGCCGTGCGCGGTGATCATCTCGCGCGCGATGGTCAGGCCCAGCCCCGTGCTGCGGCGCCCGCCCACTTCAAGGCTCGCGAAGGGCCGGAAGATCCAATCACGCGCGTGCGCGGGCACGCCCGGGCCCTGGTCCGCGACGGACAGCTGGACCGCGGGCACGGAGCTGGCGGCGCCAGGGCGCTTGCGGGTCACCAGCTCACACGTGATGCGCACCGTCTTGCCCGCGCTGGAGACAGCGATGGCGTTGCTCACCAGGTTGGACAGGGCACGCTCGACCAAGGGGTCATCGATGGGCGCACGCACGGGCTTCGCGGCTGGCTCGTACACCAGCTGGACCTTGCGCTCATCCGCTTCGAAGGCGAGGTCCCGGAGGACGTTCTGGACAATCAGGTCCACCGAGGCCCCGGCATTGCGCTGCAGCGGCTGGCCGGACTGAACGCGCGACAGGTCCAACACGGAGGTCACCATGCGAATCTCACGCTCGCACGCGGCCTGTGCGAGCTTCACCACGCGGGCCTGCTGCGGCGTCAGGGGGCCCGTGCTGCCATCGCCCAGGAGCGAGAGGGCCTCGCGCACCCGGGCCAGCGGCGTGCGCAGGTCGTGGGACACCGAGGCCACGAACGCGCTCTTGAGCTGATCCAACTCCGCCAGGCGCCCCCGCATGCGGTCCAGGTCCAGCGAGAGCGCGCGCAGCTCCTCGGGGCCGCGCAATGGAGGCAGCGGGCTGAAGTCACCCTGGCCAATACGGCGCGCATGCGTGGAGAGCAGCGCCACCGAGTTCGACACCGCGCGCGCCTGCGACAAGGCGAGCACTCCCGCGGCGACGATGCCCAGGAGGCCGAAAAGCCCGCCTGAGCTCAGCGCCGCCGACCCGATGGAGCGCGCCTGGTCCTCCTTCGCCTGGATGGCCAGGCGCATGTCCCGCGTGCGCTCGGACCACACCGTGGTGAGGACCTCATCCAGGTGCAGCCGCCGCTCACGCAGGGGAAACGACAGCATCGACTCACAGGTGCCGGCATGCTCCAATTGCAGGGCGTACTGCACATAGTCCTGGGCGCTCGCGCGGATGCCCGCATCCAGATGCACCGTGCCGGTGCCGAGCGCGGTCTGCAGCACGTGGCGCGCGCTGGCGACAGCGCGGTGCACGGAGGCCGCGCTGCTGTCGTGCTGCTCACAGGCCACCACTCCGCGCCGCACCGCCAGCTCGAGCGCCCAGGCCGCGACGTACACGCGCTGCTCTCGCTCGAAGGAGGCGAGTTCCTCGCGGCCCACGCTCGCCACCACCTCGTGGGTGCGCATGAGGCCCACGGCCATCTGGGAGAAGGCGGCCACCAGCAGCGCGGTAACCACCGCGTAGGACAACAAGAGCCGGGCACGCAGTCGAAGCACCAACATGGCGCGCAATCTAACCCGCGTCCGCGCGCACGGCCCGTCACTTCGCACGGCCGTCTGTCGGTCCCAACAGTGTTGGTCCGAGCCGACAGGGGCGCTGAGGGGATGGACCGACAGCGGGGCACGCTCCCCTCTGAGACGGCCCTTGGCACGGCACCTGAAAGGCGTGTCGTCCATGCGTTCGACGACCGCTCTCTCCAAGCCATCCTTCTCGACCCGGCGTGCGGGCGAGCTCATCCACAGCTGGCGCGAGATGGTACAGCCCAGCAGCCTGCCAGCCGACGCGGCCGCCGGCCTGAGCGTGGCGTGCGTGGCACTTCCTCTCAATGTCGCGCTCGCGACCGCCGCCGGACTGCCCGCGAGCGTGGGGCTCGTCTCCGGCGTGGTGGCAGGCGTCGTGGGCGGGCTGCTCAGCGGCAGCCGCTTCCAGGTCACGGGCCCGGAGGCGGCGCTGCTGCCCCTGGCCGCGGCCATCGTGGCGGCGCACGGGGCCGCGGGCCTCGCCATCGCCACGGTGCTCGCGGGCGCCATGCAGGTGGCGTTGGGGCTCCTGCGCGCCGGGCGGTTCGCGCGGCTCATCCCACGTCCGGTGGTGATGGGCTTCACGGTGGGCATTGGTCTGCTGTTGCTCAACACGCAACTGCCGCGGCTGTTCGCGGTGGAGGACACGCACGCGGACGCCGTGGCGCTCGCGCTGCAGCACAACTGGGGCGAGCGCGTGGGCTGGCTCGGGGTTGCCGCCGGAGCCCTCACGGCGCTGGCCATGGTGGCCCTGCCCAAGGTGCACAAGCGCATCCCCGCGGTGCTCGTGGGGCTGACGATTGGCACCGTGCTCATGGTCTGGCTCGGGGCGGGCTACGACGCGGTGGGCGCCTTGCCGCGCTCGCTGCCCATGCCGACGCTGCCGTCCTTCGAGGGCGTGCACCTCGCGAGCCTCCTGCCGGCGGCCTTCGGCCTCGCGCTGCTTGCGTCGCTCGGCTCGCTGCTCGCGACGAGCTCGCTCGATGCGCTCACGGGTGCGAGCACCCACAGTGACCTGGACCAGGACCTGATGGCGCAAGGCCTGGCCAACATCACCGCCGGACTGATTGGCGGCTTCCCGGTGATGGGCGCCATCGTGCGCGCCAGCGCTTCCATTCAAGCGGGCGCGAGCACCCGCGCCGCTTCCGTCATGCATGCACTGTGGCTCTTCGTGGCCATGGCGCTGCTCGCGCCGCTGGTGGCGCGCATCCCCATTGCCGCACTTACCGCCATCCTGCTGGTCGTGGGGGTGCGCCTGCTCAATCTGGAGGGCCTTGTTGCCATGTGGAATCAATCCAAGTCGACGTTGAGCGTGGTGCTCGTCACCGCGCTGGGAATCGCAATGTTCAACGTGTTTGTCGGCATCGGGGCCGGTCTCGCGCTGGCGAGCCTCCTCTACGTGCGTCGCCATGGCGCCCTGCGGCTGGAGGTGCAGCGGGTGACGGATGCGTCGCAGCTGCAGCGCGGCCTGCACATGCAGGCGCCGGAAGCGCTCAACGCCCCCGAGGCGCTGGACCTCATGGTGGCGCGTGTGGACGGGCCCATCCTGTTCATCAACCACCTCAAGCTCTACGACCTCGTGGACGGTCCGCCCTGGGCGAAGCTGGTGGTCATCGACCTGTCGAGGGTGTCGCTGGTGGACGCCGCCGGTGTGGCGACGCTCCAGTACCTGGCGGAGTTCCTCGCCGTGCGCAGCGCGCACCTGGCCCTGGTGAAGGTGCCGCCCCACCTGGAGGCCGCGCTCGAGCCGCTCTCGAAGCACCTGCTCGAAGGGCGGATGCACGGCTCGCTCGAGGGTGCGCTCCTGGGGGCGGGCCTCATGCAGCCCGCGCCCGTGGAGGAGCCTGTCGCCCACCCCGCGCACGCGTATGCCGCCGCGCACAGCAGCGGGCTGGCGCTCGAGGGGCGGGGCGGATAGCCCGCCGCGCTCAACGGCGGCAGCGAGCCGGAGCCTCGACGGTTCCGGCTCGCGGAGCACCCGGTTTCACCGCGGGACAATGGCACGATGTCGGGTCAGCCCCCTAGGGTGCCCCACACCATGCTCACCACCACGCTGCTGTTGCTCGCCCTCTCCTCCACTCCTGCCGCGCCAGGCGCGCCGGCAACGAAGGCCGCGGCCCCGGCTGAGGAGAAGGTCGAGTTCGACAAGCACTACCTCGTCCTGCTCAAGCGCGCGCCCAACGCGCCCAAGATGGAGCCCGAGGCCCTCCAGAAGCTGCAGGGCGAGCACCTCGCGCACCTCAATCGCATGGGGGAGAGCGGGAAGATGGTGCTCGCGGGCCCCTTCGACGAGCAGGACGACGTGGGCATGCGCGGCGCATGCATCTACCGCACGGCCACGAAGCAGGAGGCGCGGCAGCTCGCCGAGCAGGACCCGATGGTCAAGGCGGGCCGGCTGCAGGTGGAGGTGCTCGCCTGGTACACCGAGAAGGGCTACCTCGCCTTCCCCAAGGCGCCACCCGCGGAAGCGCCGAAGCCCCCGCGGAAGTAGCGGCTCAGGGCAGGTTCGTCACCGTTGGGGACGCCACCAGAGCCCCTTCCGTTCCGCGCGTTCACACGCCTGCCGGGCCTCCTCCGTGAAGCAGTAGAAGGAGAATTCGGGGACGGAGAACACCGGAGGAAAACCTCCCACTGGAGGTTCGAGGACAAGGGGGTGCGCCTTCTCCTTGCCTAGCAATCCCGCTCTGGACTGGTGGAAGGGCACCCCTTTCACCAGGGTACGTTCGCGGTCGAGGCAGTCGGTCTCCTCCAGCAGTTGGAGGATGACGAAGTCCTCGTTCTTCAGGGTCGGGTCTTCTAACGCGTGCCAGGTCCGTTGCCCGGTGAAGCGGTCGCGCACCAGGGACTTGATGCGTTCCGCGTAGATGACCGTGGGGATGAGTCGGTGGCGGAACGGCCCCACGGATTCGAGTACCCCCATCATGCGCCGAGAGAGCAGCAGCAGCCCCCGGGGCGCGGTGAACAGGTGATCGAGCCGGGCCGCGTTCTTCAAGTTGCCGACGAACTCGATGACCTCGGGAGCGCCTCGCTCCCGTTGATAGTCGATGCCCGGCTTGTGGAACGTGACGGACTCGAAGCCGTCGAACTCAATGAGGGTAGCGTCGAAGACACCTTCCTCCTCGATGTGCGAGATGTCGGCCGTCAATGCGTACATCATGCCGTGAGCGACTCCTCGTGGGAGGGCAACTCCAGCAGCGCCAGCTTCTTGCCCACGACGATTCCATCCTCGCTCAACTCCTTGAGGACATCCATGGGGAGGTTGCCAGACTCGATGGCCTCGCGAAGGTTCATCTCGATTTCGAGGAGCGCGTCTTCGATCTCGCGCGGCGTCAGGTTGGAGCCGGGCTTGCGCTTACCCAGGGCGTCATCCAGTGATTCCAGTGCATCATCCAGCAGCGTGGTGACGTAGCTGTTGTATTTGGGATGGCTGCCCAGGTGCATGATCTTCCCCTTCGGATCCTTGCAGGGCATGTCGAGGATGTTCGTGCCTCGGTCGATGGTGTAGCCCTCGATCCGCTCCAGGGCCTTGCGGATCAGCGGATGTCTCTGGGCAACCGCGTCCGGGATGAGGTGGTGCATGGGGTTACCGCTGCCAATGCGAACCTCCGCCGCCTTTCGAGCTGCCCGGCCGTGGGTCTTCTCCACCCAATCCAGGTAGTTCTTCCGGTAGCGACTGTAGATGCTGATGCGGGACGTCCCCTTACCGACCTTGAGCACGACCAGTCCGTCCTCGGTGACGGTGAGTGCTCCGAGTTCGTCGCCCAGGGCTTCGGAGTCATGCAGGACTGGAGGTAGCTGTTGGGACGCGTATAGGCGGGAGAGAAGCCATGTTGAGGGTAAGAGCTGGAGTGGAGGGGCCGAGGAGGACTGGCGCTGAGACGTAAGGGCAGACGCATCCCAGGTCAGTGGGCGCGGCGTCAGTCGGACGCTTCGTCGTCGCGAAGACTTCGGGTGAGTCGGTCGACCCACTTCGCGTCTCGACGTGCCACTCCCTGCCGCAGCCTGTCCAGCCAGTCCGGCGAACCGATGGGGTCCATCCAACCGCCGACATACGGTGAAACCAGCGCCTGGCTTTCACAGCCGGCCTCACGCAGGCGCATCACCTCCTGCCATGCGGCCGCGCAGTCCCGGGTCATCCCGGCGACATCAAGGTCGCCGCCATTGCCCGGCACGGCCCCTTCCCACAGCGCCTGGTTCTGGAGGCCGTGCTCGCCCAGTTCGGCCAGCATCGCATTCAGCGAGCACACGATGGCTTCCTGTAGCGCGAGCAATGCATTGCCCCGTACGGTTGACGGTGCGGCTCGACTTCGAAGGGGGACGCATGGTGCAATGACGCACATGCCCAGAGTGTTTCTCTACAATCCCTTCAAGAGCGACTGCATCGAAGACCTCATCGACAGGTGGATCAAGGCAGAGGAGACGCGGGGCTGGACCAAGGACCTGGTGCGGGTGCGACATGGCCCGGACAAGCCGCTCGGCGACCTGAAGAGCGGTGACACGCTCTACATCATTGGCCACGGCGACGTGACGCCGAACCACATGGTCGACCGGGGCCCCATGGAAGGTGGCACCCAGGAAGTCCTCCAGCCGCACGAGCTTGCCTCACGGGTGTTCTCGGACGGGCTGACCGACAAGGCGATCACCATCAAGATCTACAGTTGTCTGGCGGCCCGGGGCATCCTGGACAGCTTCGCCACGAACGCGGCGATCCAGATCAAGCTCAAATGTGGAAGCATGGGAGGGATGTCGTGCAAGTTCGACATCTACGGCTACGACGAGATCGTCTCCATCCTGGTCCTGAATCCCAAGACGGGGGAGTACGGTAAGTTCGTCGGTGAGCTGAAGGAGGACGTCACCGGCGTGAGCGAAGACACCATCGAGCTCACCACCGTGAAGGCAAGCTCCTCCAGAAAGCTGCTCGTCAAGAAGGGCTTCGGCTTCATGTAGCGGCCGAAGCCTCCGCCCTCCCCTACGCGCCGCGCAGGTCCACGCTCCGGACGAATCCAGGCTTGCGCCGCGCGTGCGAGGCCTGCTCGTAGGCATAGGCGAGCTTGAGCAACACGGGCTCACTCCAGGCCCGGCCGATGAAGGACACCCCCACCGGCAGCCCGTACACGTCACCCGCGGGCACCGTCAGGGTCGGGTAGCCGGACACGGCGGCGGGCGTGGAGCTGCTGCCCAGCCAGTGGTCGCCCAGCACCAGGTCGATAGGCCCCGCCGGTGCCTGCGTCGGAGCCACGAGCGCATCCAACTTGTGCTTGTTCATCACCGCGTCCAGGCCCTCGGCGCGCGAATACCGGCGGCACGCCGCGAGCGCCTTCTTGTAGGCGGTGTCCGTGAGCGGGCCCTTCTTCTGCGCCTGGAGCAGCAGCTCCTGGCCGAAGTAGGGCATCTCGCGTTCGCGGTTCTTCTCGTTGAAGGCGATGAGGTCCGCGAGCGTCCGCACGGGGGCGCCCTCCCCCAGCTGTGCGAGCCAGGCCTCCAGGCCCGCCTTGAACTCATACAGCATCACTTCCAACTCAGGCTCGTCGAGCTTCGCCAGGTTGGGCAGCACCACCGGGTCCACCAGCACGGCACCTTGCGCCTTCATCACTTCGAGCGCGCGCTCCACGACCGCGTCCGTGGCCGGGTGGTAGCCGAAGAACCGCTCGCGCGGCACACCGATGCGCGCCCCCTTGAGCCCCTGGGGGTCGAGGAACTTCGTGTAGTCCGGGTGGGCGCGGCCCTTGCCCGCGGCGGTGGCCACGTCGCGTGGGTCCTCACCCGCGAGCACGCTCAGCAGCGCCGCGGCGTCCGCCACGGTGCGCGTCATGGGGCCCGCGGTGTCCTGGGTCGAAGAGATGGGGATGATGCCCGCGCGGCTGACGAGCCCCACCGTGGGCTTCAAACCCACCAGCGCACACGCGGACGCGGGCGAGACGATGGAGCCGTCCGTCTCCGTGCCCACCGACACGGCGCAGAAACTGGCCGCGGTGGCCGCACCCGAACCGGAGCTTGAACCGGAAGGGGTCCGGTCGAGCGCATAGGGATTGCGGCACAGGCCGCCACGTCCACTCCAACCGCTCATCGAGTGCGTGGAGCGGAAGTTGGCCCACTCGCTGAGGTTCGTCTTGCCCAGGAGGACGGCGCCGGCGGCGCGCAGCCGCTCCACGATGAAGGCGTCACGCGGGGGAACGGCGCCCACCAGCGCGAGCGAGCCCGCGGTGGTCTGCATCTTGTCCGCCGTGGCGATGTTGTCCTTGATGAGCACGGGGATGCCGTGCAGCGGCCCGCGCGCGCCCTTCGCCTTGCGCTCGGCGTCCAGCGCGTCGGCCAGCGTGAGCGCGTCGGGGTTCAGTTCGATGACCGAACACAGCGGCAGGTCCCCGGTGCGGTCGAGCGCACGGATGCGCTCAAGGTAGGCCTCCGTCAGCCCGCGCGCGGTGTGCTTGCCGGACTCCAGGCCCGCGCGCAGCTCCGCGACGGTCGCCTCCTCGAGCGCGAAGGCCCCGGGCGCGGCGGCGGTCGGCGTGGCGGCGCGCGCATCACGGGCGGCCAGCGCCCCCGTCACTGCCGCCGCGGCCCCGAGGAGCGTGCGGCGGGAGAGACCCGTCGGGTTCATATCGGAAGCAGTCGTCTTCTTCGTCATGGTGCAAGCACCCGTTCGTGGAGGGGCGCCAAGTGGACCCCATTCCCCCACCGGGAGGAAGAGCCGTGACGAGTGTCTTGTGACAAGGCTGGCACAATCCCAGTCAGGGGCGGTGTCAGGGGCGTGTGATACAGATAATGCTTCACCTGGAGATCCCCCATGCATCTACGTGCCCTTGCATTGACCTGCCTCACCGCGCTCGCGGCCTGTGACAACACCCCCATCGAAGCCGAGTCCCAGGAGGAGCTGGGCGTCAGCACCGCCGCGGAGACGGCGACCCGCCTCTACGCCACGGTGGGCAACAACGAGCTGAGCTTCGAGACGCTCGGCACCTTCGAGCAGCGTGACGGCGTCCGCGCGCTCGTCATCCGCGCCACCGCGAACCGCTACCTCGCGGACGTCCTCAGCTTCGTTCCGGACGACGCCTTCGGCGACGCGAACGTCATCAGCGAGCGCCGGTTCGAGATCGTCCTCCACGAGGGGCACGAGCTCAACACGATGCTCTCGGGCCTGCCGCTCTTCGTCAAGGTCACCACCAACACGGGCACGCCGCGCTCGTATACCGCGCGCATCGTGGTGGCCCCGCGCTTCTACGACTTCCGTGGCGACTCGGGCATCTGGATCGACGAGGCCGTCACCCCCCGCTACGTCGTCCAGGGCAACGAAAACCTCATCTACCGGGGCCACGCCGCGGTCGCCGGGTACACCGACTGGCTCTCCGTCACGGCGCCGGACGGCATCCCGTCCGTCTACGGCCGGCCCAACTACAAGCTCGACTGGACGTACACGAAGCTGCACGAGGCCATCGACCCGCACACGGTTCCGCTCGCCTTCAGTGCTGGCGGCGACAACGGCGCGACGATGCAGAAGACCGCCCGGCTGGTGGCGCGCGTGACGGAGTTCGCGCTCACCGACGGCGACGCCTACGACGTCTGGCCCAGCGCGCCCTGCGACCCCGCCGTCTCCACCTGCTACCACTCGAAGCCCGCGGGCACGACGGACTTCAGCCAGTGCGGCACCTACCGCCAGGTCCTGCGCTGCACGTACTGAGCGACCCGCGGCAGGTGTAACCCAGCGGTCGTCGTGAACAGGCCTGTTCCCCCGTGAGGTGTCCTGGGGGAGCAGGCCTGTCGTGTCAGTGCTTCAGCCGTGCACGGACAAGGACGTTCACGGAGCCCTGCGCGGCTGCAGCTCCTCCGCGGTCGCGCTCGTGGCCTGTCTCCGGGCGACCAGGGCGCCGAAGACCCCGGCGGTGAAGAACATGATGACGCTGTAGATGGCCGCGGGAATGGCCATCACGCCGTCATTGAGCAACCGGGGGCTGGAGGCAATGGCGATGGCGAGCGTGCCGTTGTGGATGCCCACCTCCATCGCGATCGCCACCGCCTGCTTGCGCTCGACACGCAGCAGCATGGGCACCACGAAACCCACCGCCATGCTGGCCAGGTTGAAGGCAAGCGCCGCGAGCCCCACGCTCTGGAAGTACGTGCCCAGCTGGTCCCGCTCCTTGAGCGTCGCCGCGAGCACCACGAGCACCAGGAACAGCGCCGAGATGATGCGCACGGGCCGGTCCAGGCCATTCGCGAGCGCCGGCCGCTTCGCGCGCACAAGCATTCCCAGCGAGATGGGCACCAGGACGATGCCGAACACCTGGACGATCTTGGCGAACTGCAACGGAATGGCGCGCTCCTCCCCCATGAAGTGCGCCAGGGAGAAGTTCACGATGAGCGGCAGCGTGAGCAACGACAGCACGCTGTTGACCGCCGTCAGGCTGACGTTCAGCGCGACATCGCCCTTGGCCAGGTGGCTGAAGAGGTTCGCGGTCGCACCGCCCGGCGTGGCGGAGAGCAGCATCAACCCCACCGCGAGCTGGGGAGGCAGCCCGAAGCCGGTCGCGATGGCGTAACAGACCGCGGGCATGAGCAGCGTCTGACAGCCCAGGCCCACCAGCGCCGCGCGCGGATACACCGCCACGCGGCGGAAGTCCGCGAGGGTGAGGCTCAGCCCGAGGCCGAGCATGATCACCCCCAGGGCAATCGGCAGGAACACTTCCGTGATGACACTGCTCTGCATGGCGGGCCCCCAGCGAAAGCACACACTCTGCCAGAAAGACCCGCTCCGCAGGAGCCCGAGCCCAACCCGCCCCACCGCACCGCGACGCTGGCTGGGCTACGAGCACCTGGCCCTGGGCTTCAAGGACGACCCCGCGAAGACCTCCGGGTTCGACGACGAGGGCCAGCGCGCCAGCGACAGCTCCTACTCGTACTTCAACTCGGGCTGGAGTTCAGCACGCGCATCGCGCCCGGACCGCTCAGTGAGCTGTACGGCTGACGCCCCAGCGAAGCGCGTCCTTCCCGGCCAGCGCTGCGTTATCCTCGGACGCAGCGCTCCCGGTGTGAGCCCATCCTCCACGAGCCGGCCCGCGCTGGCACATGGATTGCTGCCGCCCCTCCTGCACCCCATTCCATCCCCAAGGACGCAATGCCAACGACGCTCAACAGGAAGCCCGCGCCGCCTGAAGAGACTCACATCCAGGTGACTCCCGGGCTGTCCATCAGTGGTGCGACCATCGCGGACAAAGGGACCCTGGGTGCGTTCGTCCAGATTGGAGGCGTCAATTGCCTTCTGACGAACCACCACGTCGCGTTTTCGGATGAGGCCGAGCAACAGAAGGAGCTCCAGCAGCGGATGCCCATGCGAGCAACCTTGTACGAAAGGCCGCTGCCGGCCTGGTGGACCAAGGCCACGACCAACAAGTTGCTCCCCATCTTCCACCCCAAGTACGGCGGGGGTGGAAATCGCCTGGCGCGTGTCATCGCCTATGCGACGCCGATGCTTGCCAACAAGGCGCTGGATGTCGCCATCTGCCCCTTGGAAGACAACGTCAACTTCAGCTTCTACGCCCGTGGGAATCCGCCGTATCTCATTGGGCCAGCAGTGGCCCCACGCCTCGGCATGATCGTGAAGAAGTCAGGGGCGGTGACCGGAGTCACCTACGGGCGGGTTCATCATCTCGACGACAGAATGCTGATCATCCAGGCAATCCAGTCCCCTGTCACCAATGACAAGGGCGTGCAGTTCGTCATCATGCCCTTCGCAGGCGGCGCCGTCGCCGACCATGGCGACTCGGGGTCCGTCTGGGTCGATGCCGAGACGAATGAGGCGGTCGGGCTGCTTTACGCCGGAAAGTACGACCTGGAGGCCCGGGACAACTACTCGCTCGCCACGCGAATGGATGTTCTTGAGAGGGAATTCAAGTTCACGTTCACGAGGAACTGACCCTCCTGTTTCCGATACCGCCTTGGAGGCCCTTTCTGGTTCGATGGCAGCCCCCCATCCTCTCAAGGACCCTTGCCATGACAGTGCATTCTTCACTTCATCCTCGCGCCAGGGGATTGGCTGCCTTTTTGACGCTGACGCCCCTGCTCGCGTTCGGGTCCTCGGGCCAGCAAACCCGGGCGGTGGATCCGTATCCCACGGACCGCATCATCGTCCGCTACCGCGACCATGCCGCGGCCCGGAAGAGCGCCGACGCCGCGCGGTTGGCAAGCCGCCAGGTCATGGACGTGGCCCTGCAGCGCGGACTGGGCGCCCGGCAACTGCGCACCGACGGGCGGGGAGCGCAGGTGTGGGCCGTGGACCGGAAGATGGCGTATGAGGAAGCCCTGGCGTTGGCCCAGCGGATATCCGGCGCCAACCCGGAGGTGGAGTACGCCGAGCCGGACCTCATCATGCGGCCCACGCTGGTGCCGAATGATCCGCTCTACGCCTTCCAGCCCAATCTCTCCCCTTCCCTTCCGGGCATCAACGCCCCCGCCGCGTGGGACCGCGCCCGAGGGGCCGGCGTGGTCGTCGCGGTGGTGGACACCGGGTATCGCCCGCATGTCGACCTGGCCGCCAACCTCCTGGGGGGATACGACTTCGTCACGCTTCCCTTCTGGGGTGGTGCCGTCAATCCCAATGACGGCGATGGGCGCGACGGCGATGCGCGGGATCCGGGCGACTGGTGCGTCAGCGATCCCAATCGACAGACCAGCTCATGGCACGGCACCCACGTGGCCGGCACCATCGGCGCTCTGACGAACAATGGCCTGGGCGTCGCGGGCGTGGCCCATGGCGCCAGAATCCTGCCGGTGCGCGTGCTTGGCATGTGCGGCGGCTACACGTCTGACATCGCGGACGGCATCCAGTGGGCCGCGGGCGCGCCGGTCGCCGGAGTGCCTGACAACACGACTCCCGCGCGCGTGATCAATCTGTCGCTGGGGGGCCCCGGCGCCTGCAACTACACCTACGCCAATGCCATCGACAGCGCTCGGCTCCGGGGGGCGGTCGTGGTTGTTGCCGCGGGCAACAGCGGCACTGACGCCGCAAACTCCGCGCCGGCCAATTGCCCGGGGGTGGTCGCCGTGGCCTCGCTGGATGCATCGGGCGCCCGGTCGTGGTTCTCGAATCACGGTCCGACGGTGGCGCTCGCGGCGCCCGGGGAGAATGTCCTCTCGACGTACAACTCGGGCACCACCGTCCCGGGGAGCGACACGTATGACTACAGCTCCGGCACCTCCATGGCCGCGCCGCACGTGGCGGGCGTGGCGGCGCTGATGTTGTCGGCCAACCCATTCTTGCGAGTCGACGCGGTGACCTCGTTGTTGCGCTCCACGTCCAGGCCCTTCCCGGCGGCTTGCATGGGGTGCGGCATTGGCATCGTCGACGCGACCGCCGCCGTGAATGCCGCGGTCAGCTACGGAGCGGCCAACCCCATTGCCCAGTCGAGCTTCTTCGTGCAGCAGCTCTACTACGACGTGCTCAAGCGCAAGCCAGACACCTCCGGGTGGAACTACCATCTGGGTCTGCTGAACGCGTGCAATGGCGACCCGACGTGCGTGGCCTCCACCCGGGCCACCATCGCGCTCGACATGCTCCGGTCGCCGGAGAGCCAGTCGATGTACCCCGAGCTCAACCCGTCATCGCCCAACTACGACGACGCATTCCTCAACCACGTCTATTGGAAGTTCCTCCAACGCACCCGCGACCCCGACGGCGTCCTCTTCTGGTACCGGTACCTGCTCGATACGGGGGATTACAGGGGCGTCGTCAACGGACTCATCACGTCCTCTGAGTACCGGCAGCGCTTCGGCCCGTAGGGAGGAACCCGGCACGCGCCGGGTGGCAACAGGGAGAGGCAGGCGGTCCGCGTCGGGAGGTGCACGCGGACCGCCGCTTCCGTCACCGCGCGCTGCCGACCACGTTCACCGTGGCCGTGGCACTGGCCGCGATGCCGAACTCATCTTGATTGATGATCAGGTCCACGGTGTGCGTGCCGCGCGCGCCTGGAGGCACGGTCTTGGTCATCGTGAAGGTGTAGTCGCCGCCCGGAGGCAGGTTGACGCCCCAGTCAGACAAGGACGTGTCCCAGCCATCCGGCAGGGTGCTCCAGAAGTCGTACCAGACCCAATTGCACGAGGCGGAGTCGTTGTTGATGACGCTCACCGTCCACGTGACGTCCGAGCCCGGGGCCGCCGTCACGGTCGCGGGCGAGAGCGACAGCGTGGGCGGCGTCGCGATGCAACGCTCGACGACCTCCACCGTGGCAGTGCCCTGCACACTCTGACTGCCTCTCGTGATGGTGACACCCGCCGTGTAGAGCCCGGGCGGCGTGCTGTAGGGCACATATGTCTGGAGGCCCAGGGTGTCGGTGCTGGAGGCGGCGACCGTGCGCTGCGCGGGCAGCGGGTCAAAGCCCCAGCCCGGGGGGACGATGGCGGAGAGTTGGAAGGTGCTCGGACCGCAGCCGGCCGAATCCCGGTTGATCAACTCCAGCGCGAACTCCGGCCGCGCTCCGGGCCAGAAGGTCGGCTCCAGGGGCGTCACCCGCACTTCGGGCACGGCCTGCACACAGGTCGTCGTGCGGTACTGGATGCTCACCGTCAGCCCCGCGGCCGTCGCCGCATCCACCGTGAGGGAGAGGTCGCTGTACGGGTCATTCCACGTCGTGCCCGGCAACAGGGCTGGGTCGCCCCAGGAGGACGTCCCCGGCGTGAAGTCGAGCAGGTGGGTGCCATCCCGCGTGTCCGCGTCCTCCAGGTGGATGAGCGCGCCGCCGAACACCTGGGACGCCAACGTCGACTCGAAGAACCCCACGGGCCGGCGGTACTCCACCCAAAGCCAGTCGTTGGCACCAGCGCGCCGGCGCACCTTGAGCGCCTTGAGTCCACCGGACGCCACCACCGGCGCGAGCGTGAAGGTGCCGCCGGTGCCCTCCACCTGGGCCACCGCGGATGAATCCAACCAGCCGATGCGTGCCTTGTGCGGCGCCGCGTAGTGGCCCAGGTTCCAATCGCCCATCGACGAGAAGAGGTCCCCGTACTCGTCGATGGTCCCCAGGGTGCCCGGCATGCCCAGCGGCTGCGCGCCGAAGTCGCGCGAACTCGCGTGGTTCAGCGAGAGGTTGTGACCTGCCTCATGTGTCACCAGCTTCACTGCGGTGTCGTGGCTCGTCATCCAGTCCGCGACGAGCCAGGCCATGGAGGCCGTCACGGTGCCATCCGCCGTCGCGACCTGTCCGCAAGACAAGGTGGCCTGCCCCGCGTAGGCGCAACCCTGCGTGGGATTGGGGTGGACGATGAAGATGCGGTCGTACTGCCGGAAGTCCACGTCCGCGTCCGCCGCGCGCACGGCCGCGTCACGCATGGCGTCCGTCTCCGAGCAGGAATAGGCGCGGTCCAGCGTGTACCAGCCCCGCACGTTGCCCGTGGTCGTGGTGCGGCCCTCGGACACCTCACTCCAGTAGGTCGCGAGCGAGCGCTGCGTGGTGGAGAAGAACGCATCATGGATTCCCTGCGGGGTGGCTGCCGGCTGGGGCATGCCCGGGAAGGCCGCGAGGATGACGAGGCTGCGCTGCACCCCGGTGACGCCACACTCGCCCGAAGTGGCCTGCACGGCCGCGGCGTGGCGGTCCACGTCCACGCTCCGGGCCATGAAGCGCTGCTCCCCCTGGGTCCCGCGCAGCGTTACCCGCTGACCGCTGCGCAACCCCTCCGGTGTTCCACCGGTGAAGACCAGCGGCAGATGCTTGTCCCCGACGAAGAGGAAGAACTCCTCGCGTGACGCCTTGAACGACGGCGCATCCACGACCCGGACTTCGAGCTCGCCCTGAACCACCTGTTCATGGGCCGCGTGCTCCTCAGGGTTGGAAACCTGCGTGTTACAGGCCGCGAGCCATATGAGCGCGGCGATGAGGCACATGCGGGACATTTCCCCTCCGGCGAACGGTGGCCTGGCGCGGGAGTGCGACGGGCGACCGCCGCGCGCCTTGTGCCCCCGGCCGCGCGCGTGCGCAATGCATCATCCGGAGATGTCACGCGGATTTTAGAGAGGCTCCGTCCTAGACGGAGCGCATCGCGCGGTGCACGAGGTGGATGTCCCGGAAGGAGGGGATGCGCGCGGGATCCAGGACGTGCATCAACGCCATCCGCATCTGGACGGCGCAACGCCGGACATCCATCCCGCCGATGCCGGTGCCGAGCCCCGGGCAGACCAGGGTGCGAATGGCCTGAGCGCCCGCGGACTGGTTGTGGCGCTTCACGGCGAGCAGGACGGCGCGGAACGCGAGATAGGCGTGCACCGTCTGCGCGATGCTCTCCGGGATGCGCATGGTCGGCGCGGCCACGAGAAACGGCCAGCGCGTGTCGCCGGAGGGGACGACCACCGCGGCGCCGACTGGAAGCTCGCCATGGTGCTCCGCCAGGATGGCGCGCTGCACGGCCTCCTGGACCTGGAGGCCCAGGGTGTCGCGGATCGCCAGGTCCAGTCCGCCGTCCATGATGCCGAAGCTGTTGGCTGGACTGACCATGGCGTCCGTCGGAATGGCGAAGAAGTCCTCCTCCCGCACGGCGACGAAGTCGAACGGATCAAAGGCTTCCGTCCAGGCCCGCACCAACTGCGGTGAGCGGTCGATGAGGTAGATCTTCTCGGGGAGCATATCCTGGGGTCTAGCACTTCGCGGCAAGTGCCCTCGCCACAAAGGAGTCTGACCATGAGTCTCCACACGTCGCGCTTCGTCCTGGCCCGGGCTCCCGTGATGGGCGTCCACCAGGGGTCGAGGCAGGAAGCGCTCCGTCGGGGCGTGGTCCTCTTCTTCCACGGGCTGGGCGGGGGCACGGAGGTCCACGAGCGCGAGCTGCGGCTCTTCGCGGATCAGGGGCTCTTCGCGGTGGGCGTGGACGCCGTGGGACACGGCGAGCGCCGCTTCCCGGACTTCGACGCGCGCTTCGCCGATGGGAATCCCCGCGGGCTGGAGGAGTTCCTCGACGTGGTCGAGGCCACCGCGAGCGAGGTGCCCGCCCTGCTCGATGCGCTGGTGGGGGAACACGGCGCGGACCCGGCTCGCCTGGGAATCGGCGGTGTCTCCCTGGGCGGATACATCACCTACGCGGCGCTCGTGCGGGAGCCGCGGCTGCGCGCCGCAGTGCCGTTCCTCGGCTCACCGGAGTGGGGCCTGCCCAGACCGGCCAGCCCGCACCGGCACCCGCAGCGCTTCTTCCCCACGGCCCTCTTCAGCCAGACCGGAGGGAAGGACGACGTGGTGCCTCCCGGTCCCGCGAAGGCGCTCCACGAGCAGCTGAAGCCCCTCTACGCCGAGGCACCGGAGCGGCTGCGCCACCGCGAGTTCCCGGAGTCCGGCCACATGATGCGAGAAGCGGACTGGCAGGAGGCGACCCGCGACGCGGCGGACTGGCTGTCACGCTTCATCTTGCGCTGACGGCCGGGGCCGCACCGCACGTGGCTTCGTACTCCTGGAGCCTGTGCTTGAAGCGCTCACGCTCAGGGGAGGGCCACTCGCTGGGCAGCTCGTCCACGGCCTGCCGTTGCGCGGCCAGTGCCTCCGCACACCGATGAAGCCCGAAATGCGCTGCGGCGGCGGTTTCCAGCACGTAGGGATTGGGGTGTTCCCGCTGCTCGGAGTCATGCAGCGCGGGGCGGATGGCTGAAAGGGCAGCGGCGTACTGCCCCGCCTCGACCTGCCGCCACGCATGTTCCGTGGCGACCCACCGGGCCCGGGGCGCCAGCGCGTATGCCCGTTCGATGACCTCCGGATACTCCGGAGCCTGGGGTTCGTGCAGGGCGAGTTGCATGGCCAGGTTGATCCAGGCCGCCGAGCTCTCCGGGAAGCGGGACACCCTCAGCCGGGCCCATCCCATCTTCTGCTCCAGGGGCAGCTTGTATTTGTAGTTCCCTCCCCTGCTGCACGTGACGGCGAACAGGTACTCCGAGGCGAACCGGTGGCCGGCGAGCGTCGCGGGCTGGAAGGGGTGCGCGCCCAGTTGCTCGATGAAGCTCCGTGAGAACTCCCCCGCCCCGTCCTCGATGACATCGCAGCCCCGCATCCGCCCGTCCGCGGAGATATGGCATTGGACGATGACGACCGCGAACTCGACGCCCCCCGGGAGCTTCTTCACATCCGGGTACCTCAACGGGTGTTCGCCGCGCTTGGGCGCTTGGAACTCCTTCTCCAGGTACGTGCATGCCGGCTCATGGCCCGCGTCACACGCGGCCCGCAGGTCCCCCAGCGCCCGGAGGACCTCGCCTTCCGTGGGCTTGCCCTTCAAGGTCCGGACGACCTCTTCGTGGACGAGGGCCGCCTGTGCGGCGTCCAACTCCAGGGCGGGAGCATCGGTCTCCGCCCTGCGGAGGACGGGCACCCCGAAGTTCTCCGCATCCAGGAGATACGGATAGGAGGCCTTGTGCCGCAGGTAGGCGTCCATCGCCATGGTCAGGTGACCATGGTTCGCGTTGGGAGGAGGAAGGCCGTAGTGGCTGCATCCGGACAACAGCCCCAGCACTGCAAGAAAGACAAAGCACCCGCGCATGGACGCGCACTCTAGGCGTGCCATTGTCCTGCCGGGAATCGCCGCCCGGTGTGGGAATCCGCACCGGGAGAACGGGCTGCGTCAGCAGACCCGGCAGGCGCCCCTGTCGGACACAGGAGACACACCCATGACGTCAGCGAAGCATCAGCCCATCCTCGCGCCTGGACTGCCCAAGCCCGCGGGCCCGTACTCTCCCGGCATGCAGTTGGACCGGCTGCTCTTCATCTCCGGCCAGGCGGCCAGGGACCCTTCCACCGGCGTGCAGGCCGACGGAATCGAAGCGCAGACGGAGCAGGTGCTGCGCAACCTGGAGCGCATCCTCGTGGCCGGCGGCTCCAGCCTCCAGCACGTCCTGCGCTGCGGCGTCTTCCTGGTGGACATGCAGGAGTTCGCCCGGATGAACGCCGTCTACGAGCGCGTCTTCGCCGGTCACCGGCCCGCGCGAACCACCGTGCAGGTCTCCGCGCTTCCGGACGCGGGCCTGCGCGTGGAGATTGATTGCATCGCCTACGTGCCTTGATTCGCCGGAGACGCAAAGCGCTGGGAAGAGCCTCTGCCCGGGTCAGCACGGCCACGTGCTGGGAATCCGTGGCGGCATGACTCGCATGTCAGCACTCCGCTGACCGCGGTGGAGCACCGGCTCCCCGACTCCTGAGCAGGGCCTCCCTGGCATGGTGGTTGCGTATGGGGCCGCCACCACGACGGGGGACCCATGACGCCACATCGCATCTGCCTGCTCATCTTGTCGTTGGCCCTCCCTGGCGCCTCCGTCAGCGCCGAGGAGCTGGCTCCGGCATCGGCCCGGGGTTGGTTCGAGAACCCCACCCGCACGCGCGGACTGCTCGGTTCAACGGCGCTGCCGCTGCATGCGGGAGAGGGCTTCGTCGGACAGCAGGCGCTCCTCTTCACCGTCGCGGAGGTGGGCTTGAGCGAACGCGTGTCGGTGAGCGTTGCATCGGCCGGCTTCGTCTATTCGATGGGCCGTGCCTTCGACGACGTCCCCTTCAGCCTCCTGGGAGGCATCAAGGTTTCGAGCCCGCTGACAGAGCGGCTGCATCTGGCGTTCGGCGTCCAGGGCGGCAGCTTCGACACCGGCCTCTATCTGTTGGACACGCTCAACGCCGTCTCGGTCTACGGCATTCTCACCTATGGGACCGCGGACGCACACGTGTCGCTCACGGTCCGGCCCTTCTTCGCCTGGGGGACCTACCACTCCGGAAGCCTGATGGTCCTGCCCATGCTGGGCGGCTTCGTCCGGCTGGGAGAGCGATGGGGTCTCGCCGGGGAGGTCGCGCTCTCACCGGTCGCTGGCATCAGCGGCACGTTCGGCTTCGCGACGGCGGGCGCGCGGTACATGGGGCGCCAGTGGTCCCTGGACCTGGGGCTCCTCGCCGAGCAGCAATGGAAGGACACGGACAAACCCTCCGTGCTCCCCGGGGCTTCGTTCCTGTTTCACTGGCGTTGAGCCAAGGGGGAAATCATGGCACCACGATTCATCTGCTTGCTCCTGTTGTCGTTGGCCGTCCCTGGCGCTGCGTCCGCCGAAGGCTGGTTCGAGAACCCCACCCGCACGCGCGGGCTGCTCGGTTCAACAGCGCTGCCGCTGCATGCGGGAGAGGGCTTCGTCGGACAGGAGGCGTTCTTCGTCACCGTCGCGCAGGTGGGCCTGAGCGAGCGCGTGTCCGTGCACCTGGCCACGGCGACCCCGTTCCAGCTGGTGTACGGCGACACGGCCTTCAGCCTCATGGGGGGCATCAAGGTGTCCACGCCGCTGACCGAGAAGCTGCATCTGGCGTTCGGCATGCAGGGCGGCACCTATGACAGCGACTTCCCTGGCTCGCAGGGGCTTCACAACGCCGCCGCCGCCTACGGCACCCTCACCTACGGGACGGCCGACGCGAACCTCTCCTTCACGGTCCAACCCATCTACGTCTGGGCCCGGGATGACAACGGGGGATTGATGGTGCTGCCCATGTTGGGAGGCTTCCTGCGAGTCAGCGAGCACTGGGGCTTCGCGGGGGAAGTCGCCATCTCACCGGTGCCCGCCATGTCCGACGCGTTCGCCTTCGCGACGGCGGGCGCGCGGTTCATGGGGCCGCGGTGGTCCGTGGACCTGGGGATCCTCGCCGGAACGCAATTGCAGCACCAGGACACCCCCGCCTTCGTTCCCGGAGCGTCTTTCCTGTATCACTGGCGCTGAAGCGCAAATGCAGACCTGGATTGTCCCCCTTCCCTCGAAGTTCAATCCCGTGACGATGCGGACGACTGCTTTCCTGCTGCTCCTGGCCTTCGTGGGCTGCGCCGAGCCACGGCGCTTGGGCCCCCCCGAGGCTCCGCTCGGTGCGTTCAACTTCACGCTGGAGTCGCGGCCGGTCGCCGCGCAGGTGGAGCTGCTCGACTCGCTCGGATACTCCGGGGTGACGCTGTTCTGGCCGGGCCGTGAGGCCTTTGACAGCTATGCCCGCCAGCCCGCGGTGGAGGCGGGGCGGGTGCATCTTCCGGCCGTCCTCTTCGGCCTGCCCTTCGACACGGCCTGGGACCGCGAGGAACTGAACGGGATTCTGGCGGCGCTCGCGCCCAGGCGGACCGCGCTGTGGCTCATCCTGAACGGTCCTCCTGACGCGAAGACGGCCATGGTCGCCTCGGTTCGTGACGTGGTGGACCTGGCCACCGCGCACGGCGTGGACGTCGTCCTGTACCCGCACGACGGCGAGGCCATCGAGAACGTCGAGGAGTCACTCGCGCTGATGGCCGCGGTCGACCGTCCCCGCTTGAAGACCTCGCTCCACCTCTGCCACGAGCTCAGGGCCGGCAACCGGGACCGGCTGGCGGAGATCATCACCACCGCCGCCCCCCAGCTCGCCCTCGTGAGCGTCCACGGCGCCGCGCGCGAGTTCGACCCGAACGCCTCCACCTGGTCCGACGTCATCCAACCGCTGGACCGGGGCAGCCTCGACGTGGGGACCGAATACCTGCTCCCCTTGCGCCGGGCCGGCTACGACGGCCCCGTGATGCTCCACACCTTCGGCATCGAGGACCCACCGGAGGAACACTTCCGCCGCTCGATGCTGAAGTGGCGTGAGCTGTCGCGCCTGGCGGGTCCTGGCTGAGGGGCGCGGTCACCTCAAGGGCAGACCCATCGCCTGTTCGAACAGCTGCAGGTGGCGGTCCTGCAAGTGCTTCCGTCGAACCAGGAGCACGCCGTCGTGCCGCCGCCATTCCCGCAGTTCGTGAAGTTCAGGGCGTCGCAATCCGGCGCGATACACGTACAGCTCCCGTCGGAGCACACCGCGGCCTCGGAGGTGCCCACGGGCGAATCCCCAGTCGTGGGGCTCGAGTCGCGGACGTCGCCACAGGCCACCACCAGCAGCCCGGACAACAAGGACAGCAGAGCGGATTTCTTCAATTGGGTTCTCATGGCTTTACGCTCCTCGTTCAGGGAGTCATGACAACGGTGGGGAATCGCTGCTTCGAAAGAGCGTACTCGCATTGCCTTGTCGCGGGAAACCTACGGTGGCGATGCGTAGGGAGGAATTGAGCCTGGAGCCCGTGCTATCCCGGAGTCATGCCCCCCATCCCGGGGCCAGCTCACCGGAGAAACGTCCATGCGCATGTCATTGATTCGGGGACTCGTCGTGGCGGTGATGTCCTGGGGCGCGTCCGCGTCCGCGCAAACGAGCTTCTCCCTCACCCCACCCTGCGCACCGGGACTCTGTGGCGCGTCGCGCCTGGGTGCAGCGGCCATGAAGCCGGCGGGCGCGGTGGGTGATTCGCAGTACATCGAAGTGGATGTCGCGGCGACGCAATTGCTGCAGTCCAGCAGCGAGCACATCGCCATCAGCGGCTCCGCGAACGGCCAACCCTTCACCTCCAGCGGCGCGTTCGGCACCAACGCACCGAACGGTGGCATCGGCATCGCGCTGGGGCGCATCGACACCGCGTCGCACCCGAGCTGCCCCGCGGACCCGTCGGACTCGAAGGTGGAGTTCGCCATCGAGCGGTTCGCCTGGAATGACATCTACGGGTCGGACATCCTGCACTGCGTGTCGTTCGACAAAGCGGCGCTGAACGGCGTGTGGAAGCTGCGCATTGGCATCTACGTGTCGTGCGTGGGCACGACGTGCAGCGCGTCCGCGTCGCTGGAGGATCCGGTCACGTTCGTGCAGCTCGGCGCGGTGTCCAGCAGCGGCATCGCGCTCGCGAACCCGAACACGGCACGCTGGCCCTGGTACGCGGTCACCCATTTCGCGGCCGAGCCGGTCAACTACAGCGCCACCTTCTGGGTGCGCTCGGAGTCTTACAACTCCTACTAGATCTGGGCCTCATGCTTCACTGAAACAACAGGAGAAGGTCCATGGACGCAAGAACAGAGAGTGAACCCGTGAAGAACGTCACCACGACGGAACGGAAATCCGAGCGCGAGTTCGTCGTCACGCGAACCGTCAACGGCCCGGCGCGCATCATTTTCGAGGCGTGGACCCAGCCCGAGCTGCTCAAGCGGTGGTGGGCACCGAAGTCGTTTGGGATTTCCTTCATTTCCTGCGAGGCCGATGTTCGTGTCGGGGGCACGTACCGTTTCGTGTTCGGCCACCCTGCCTCGGAGCAGCCGATGGCGTTCTTCGGTAAGTACATCGAAGTGACGCCGCACGCGCGCCTCGCCTGGACGAATGAGGAAAGTGCTGAGGGGGCCGTCACCACGGTGACCTTCGAAGAGGAAGGCGGCAAGACGCGGGTCGTCGTGCACGACCTCCATCCCTCGAAGGAAGCTCTCGACGGTGCCATCGCCTCCGGGAGCACCTGTGGGATGGTCGAGACGTTCGAGCAGTTGGACGAGCTACTCGTCGTCCTGGGCGTCTAGAGCAGAGGCCTTCACCGCGGCCACGCAGAGCCGGTCGAAATGTGTTGATGATGGGCCCATGTCGCCGCCCCCGGCCCATCCCTCCCTGACCTCTCTCGTACCCCCACCGGGCGAGCTTCTTCGCACGCAGAGAAAAGCGGGCCGGTCCGCCGTGGTCGGCCTGATGCTCCTCTGGTGCGCCGCCTTCGTCAGTCCCTTCGTGACCTACCAGGCGGACGTGAAGGCGGCGGAGGGTGAGCTCCTCGTTCACCTGTCGGACCGCGCGGGCCTCCAGGCCCAGGCACTGGGCGCGCATCTCGGACTGCTGCGCTCGGAGCTGCAACGGCTGGCGGAGCACCCGTCGCTCAGACCCGAGGACGGAGCAGCAGGCCCCGAGGTGGCGCTGCTCGAGAACGCCTTCGGCCACACGTCGCTCTTCTCGGCCGGAGTCGCGCTGGTGTCAGCGAACGGCCAGCGCATCTGGAGCGACCCGTTGAACATGCCGCTCGGGCGCACGCCGCTCACCTCGCGCCCGTGGTTCCGGCGGATGGTGGAGAAGCGGGCCGCGTCGGTCGGACTGCTGGACGAGGAAGGCGGAGGCCTCATCGCGGTCGCGGTCCCCATCGTCCGCGACGACCGCGTCGTGGGCCTCCTCGTGGGCGAGCTCGCGACGGCGAGCGAGCTGCTCCCGGTCCATCGCGGGACGAACGAGTCCATGGTCGCCCTGCTCGGCGAGCGCGGCCGGCTCCTCCTGCCGGCAACGCCCCCGCCACTCCTGCGCCAGCCGGAGCTCGCCGCACACCTTCGCCCGCTGGTGGAGACTCCCGGGGCCATCACGCTCGGAGGCACGCGGCTGCTCGGCGCGGCGGCGCTCGTCCCCGGAACCGAGATGCTGCTCGCCGTGCTCGAGGACGAGGCGCGGGACCGTGCGCTGCTCAAGCGCCGCTACCTGGGCCAGCTCGGCTTTCACACCGCGCTGCTCGGCGGAGTGCTCCTCCTCTTCACGGTGCTCCTGCGCCGCTCCTACCGTTCGCTGATGGCCGCCGAAGAACAATTGCGGCGCCAGGAGACGATGGCGGCGCTCGGCACCGCCTCCTCGCTCATCGCCCACGAGGTGAAGAACGCGCTCAACAGCATGCAGGCCGCGCTCAGCATGATTCGCGCGAAAGGAGGGGAAACGACGTTGCCTGTCCAGGCGCTGCGTTCCCAGGCGGACCGGCTCGGCCACCTCGCCCGCTCCTTGCTGAGCTTCGCCTCCCCCCAGTCCACGCAGCGGCGCAGCTGTGAGATGTACCTGCTCGTCCAGGACGCGCTTCAAGCCGTGAGGCTCCTGCCGGAAGCAGCGGATGTCACCATCGAGACCACACTGCAGGAGGGGCTCTTCGTGAAGGGGGACCCGACGCTGCTGGTCTCCGCTGTCGACAATCTCATCCGCAACGCCGTCGAAGCCGGGGCCGTGGCCCATGACACAGGCCAGCAGCCGACGCCTCGCGTCGAAGTCCGGCTCCTTCGCGAAGACACAGAGGTGGTGCTCGTCGTGGAGGACAACGCGGGAGGAGTGCCCCCGGCCTTCGAGCCCAGGCTCTGGGAGCCATTCGCGGTGGGCCGTTCGAGGGGGATCGGGCTCGGGCTTCCGATGGTGCGCACGGCCATCCGCGCGCATGATGGCGGAAGCGTCTCCTATACACGCGTGCCCGGGGGCAGCCGCTTCACGGTTCGCCTTCCGCTTGAGAAAATGGCCTCATGAGCACCTCCCTGCTGCTCGTCGATGACGACAGGACCTTCTCCTCGCTCGCGGCGTCCATGCTGAGCCAGGAGGGTTTTCGCGTCCGGGTCGCGCGCTCGCTGCATGAGACCCGCGCCGCGCTCGCCGCAGAGGCGCCGGACCTCGTGCTGCTGGACCGGAGGCTGCCGGACGGAGATGGGCTCGTCTTCCTGCCCGAGCTGCGGGCCCAGCTTCCGGGGACCGTCGTGCTGATGGTGACCGCGCACGGAGATATCGAGAGCGCCGTCGAAGCCATCCGCGCGGGTGCTCGCGACTACCTGAGCAAGCCGGTCGAGATTGACGACCTGGTGTTGCGCGCACGCCGCGCGGCAAGCGACCTCCAGCTCCAGGAACGGCTGCGCCAGGCGGAGAGCGTCCTCGAAGGACGGCATCGGATGGCGGAGCCCCGCTCGCCAGCGATGCAGCGAACCCTCCAGATGCTGGAGCGGATCGCCACCACTCCGCGAAGCCCCGTCCTGCTGCTCGGGGAGACCGGGACCGGGAAGGCGGTGCTCGCCCGCCACCTCTACGCCTTGCGCCAGAAGCAGGGCGCCTTCGTGCAGATCAACTGCGCCGCGCTTCCGGACACGATGATGGAGAGCGAGCTCTTCGGGCACGAGCGCGGCGCCTTCACGGATGCGAAGACAGCGAGGCGCGGGCTCGTGGAGCTCGCGAGCGATGGGCTCCTCTTTCTCGACGAGGTGGGTGAGCTGCCGCTCGCGCTCCAGGCGAAGCTGCTCACGTTTCTCGACAAGGGGGCCTTCCGGCGACTGGGTGGGACGACGGAGCTCACGAGCACCGCGCGCATCGTGGCGGCCACCAACAAGAACCTCGAAGCGGAGGTCGCCGCCGGGCGCTTTCGCGAGGACCTCCTCTTCCGGCTGAGCGTGTTCCGGGTGGACGTGCCCCCCTTGCGCGAGCGTCGCGAGGACGTGCTGCCGCTCGCACGGACGCTCGTGCAGGAGCTCTCCTCGGAGCTCGGCCGGCGCCCGGTCCCCTTCTCTCCCGCCGCCGAGGAGCGCCTGCTCAGCTATCCGTTCCCCGGCAATGTCCGGGAGCTGCGCAACGTGCTGGAGCGAGCGCTCGTGCTCGAAGGCGGGCCCGTGCTCGAGCTGCAGTCGCTCGCCAAGGGAGGCGGCGCGCCGGCCGCGGTCGACCCCAACGCATTCTCCGTGTCAGGCCCACCGCGGTCGCTCGATGAAGTGGAGCGGCTCTATGTGCGCCACGTGCTCGAGCAGCTCGGAGGCAGGCGCATGGAGGCGGCCCGCGCACTGGGTCTTTCCTATCCGACATTCCTCCGCCGTCTGGAGGAGAACCCGCCCTCGGAGTGAAGGACTTTAAAATTCGTTCATCGCCCGGGGCGCGGGCTTCAAGTTTCTTTCATCGCCTGCTCTTGAAGCGCCACGCCCCCGACGGGAAGTGCCCGGGACGGGCTGGCACAACGCTTGCGTAGCCCCCCCTGTCACGTCGAGCCCGGGCTGAGGCCCGGCGGATGACAGGGGAGCTCAAGCAATGACTTCGGATGTAAAGGCAGCAGAGGCGAAGCCGTCGTTGAAGGCGATCCTCGCTTCGGATTTGCCAGCTTCGCTGGTGGTGTTCCTGGTGGCCCTGCCCCTCTGTATGGGCATCGCGCTCGCCTCTGGAGCGCCCATCATGGCGGGCCTCATTGCCGGCGTCGTGGGAGGCCTGGTGGTGGGCCTCATGGGTGGCGTGCCGCTTCTCGTGAGCGGCCCCGCGGCGGGACTCGCGGTGATGGTCTTTGGCTTCATCCAGCAGCTGGGCTTCGCCGTGACGTGCGCGGCGGTGGCCGCGGCGGGACTCGTGCAGGTGGCGCTCGGCGGGCTGAAGGTGGCGCGTTCGGCGCTGGCCATCTCGCCGGCCGTGATCCACGGAATGCTCGCGGGCATCGGCATTCTCATCGTGCTGGGGCAGGTCCACATCGTGCTGGGTGGCTCTCCGCAGAGCAATGCCTGGAACAACCTGCGGGAGCTGCCCGGGCAGGTGCTGAACCTTCATGGAGCGGCCACGCTGCTGGGCCTGATGACGCTGGGAGTCCTCATCGCCTGGGGGTTCCTGCCGAACGGGCGGCTGAAGAAGGTCCCGGGGCCGCTGGTGGCGGTCGTGGGCGGGACCGTGGTCGCGGCGGTGATGAACGCGGACGTGGCGCGGGTGCAGCTGGCGGCGGATGCGCTGTCGGCCATCAAGCTGCCGGCCCTTCCGGAAGGCTCCATGTGGGGCGCCTTCTTCGTGGCCGTGCTGTCCCTCGCCGTCGTGGCGAGCGCCGAGTCGCTCCTGAGCGCGGTGGCGACCGACAAGCTCCACACGGGCCCGCGGGCGAACCTGGATCGCGAGCTGCTCGCGCAGGGCGTGGCGAACACCCTCTCCGGTCTGGTCGGCGGTCTGCCCATCACCGGCGTCATCGTGCGCAGCGCGGCGAACATCAACGCCGGCGCGAAGACGCGCTGGTCCGCGGTGCTCCACGCGGTGTGGATGCTCGCCTTCATCACGCTGCTGGGGAGTCTGGCGGCGTACGTGCCCCTGACGGTGCTCGCCGGCCTGCTCGTGCACGTGGGCCTGAAGCTCGTGAACCTCGCCCACATCCGGGAGCTGCGGCACCGCGGTGAGCTGCCCGTGTACCTCATCACCGTGGCCGGCGTCGTGGGCATCAACCTGCTCGCGGGCATCGGTCTGGGACTCGGCGCGGCCATCCTCCGGCTCCTGTGGCAGCTCGGCCAGGTGCGCGTGGAGATCCACGCCGCCAATGGCGTTCACCAGGTCTGCATCAGCGGAGCGCTGACGTTCGTCGGCGTGCCGAAGCTGTCGACGGCGCTCGCGAAGGTTCCCGCGGGCTCCAGGGTGGAGGTGGACGTGGCGGTGAACACGCTCGACCACTCCGGCTTCGAGGCGCTGGAGAGCTGGGCGGACACGTATCGCAAGACGGGCGGCACCGTGACCATGGAGCCGCTCGAGGATGTCTGGACCCGACGCAGCGCGCGTGCGGCCCCCACGGCGGGGCCTGCCGCTCCATCCCATTCCTCCCCCGTCCATCACGTTTCGACTCTCTCCCCCGGAGGTGTGCAGTGAAGAAGCTCATCAGAGGCCTGCTCGATTTCCAGCGCCACACCTTGCCCTCGTACCGGGCGACCTTCGCGCGGCTCGCGAAGGGGCAATCCCCTGACTGCCTCTTCATCAGCTGCTCGGACAGCCGCGTGGTGCCCAATCTGCTGGTCTCCACGGACCCCGGTGACCTCTTCACCGTGCGCAACGTGGGCAACCTCGTTCCGCCGGCCAGGCCCGGTGGCCAGCCCTCGGCGGACCGCGGGGAGGCGGCGGCCATCGAATTCTCCCTGGGCTTCCTGCCCATCGAGGACGTCGTGGTCTGCGGACACTCGAGCTGCGGCGCGATGAAGGCCATCCTGGCCGGAGGCGCCGTGGACGGCGCACCGAACCTCGAGCAGTGGCTCGCGCACGGAACGCCCTCGCTCAAGGCGCTGCGCGAGAAGAACACCCAGGTGGGCGAGGGGCTGCCGGACGCGGATCGCCTCTCCCAGCTGAACGTCCTGGCGCAGCTGGAGCACTTGAAGACCTACCCCATCGTGCGCGACCGGCTCGCGGCGGGAACGCTGCGGCTGCACGGCTGGTGGTTCGACATCGGGGCGGCACAGGTTCACGCCTACCGGGCCGACCTCGGCTGCTTCGTGCCCATCGACGAGGCCGAGGGCGATCGCCTCCTGACGTCGCTGACGGACGAGCAGCCCGCGCTCCGCGCCGTCCAGTAAGGCAGCATCGAGCCTCGGCGATCCCGCGTTCAGCGTGGATCGCCGGGGCTTCGCTTCAACCCCTCTCCAGCCACCTTTCGCCTTCGGGAGAAGGGGCTGGCAGGGCCGCGAGCAGCTTCAGGAGCCGGCCTTCGATCTCCACGATGGAGCGGGTCAGGGCTTCTGGCACGAGCTGCCCCACGTCCTCCAAGGAGCGCCAGCACATCGTCCGTGCGGCGCATCGGTACCAGTACCCGGCGGGCTCGGATGACGCCGGCTACGGCTTCCGGCCGGTACGCACGGTTCTCTAGAAGTAGAAAGCCCCCAGAGCCCACCGAGCCGGAGCGCCCACGGGCCTGCTCCGGTTCGGCGGGCTTCTGCTTTTCTCAGACCATGAGTCCGGGTTCACCAGGCCGAACCATGTGTTTCATATGAATAAATCCGCGGACGGTGCGTGAAGACGGCACGGCGGCGGGAACGCTTGAGCGTACCGACCGCACCGAACCCGTTTCCCACCAGGACTTCACATGAATCGCATCGTCCGTGCCGCACTCGTTTCGTCCCTGTTCGTTTCGTCCGCCAGCTTCGCGCAGGACGCGGAGTTCAACATGCAGGTGGACATCAATGATCAGGACATGCCCTCCGCGCGCATCAAGATGAAGACGACGACGAACGTCGATGGCGAGGAGACGACCACCGTGAAGGTGCGCGGCGGCGGCGCCCGGATGGACGTGCAGATGACGGGTGGAACGACGGAGTCGGAGAGCTACTCGGAGACGCGGACGACGGAGACGCGGCGGGAGCCCCGGATGCACTCGCGCCCGGAGATGCCGGTGGCCGCCGAGGCAGCTCCCTCGCACCGCGACTGTGGCACGCGTTCGGACGAAGGCTGCTTGATGCGGCGGGATGGGCAGTACCCGATGGACGCCTCCACCTGGAGCGGCTTCTACCAGTCGCTCAAGAGCGAGAACAACGAGATCGTCCGCCAGGAGAAGGCGGACAAGATGCTCAAGCGCGTCTACCTGACCGCGATGCAGTTCGGCATGGTGCTGGACCTGTTCAAGAATGAGATTGTCCGCCTGGACGTCGCGCGCATCGCCGCGCCGCACGTGGTGGATCCGCAGCACGCGCTGGGCTTCTCCTCCAAGTGGCGCAACTCCATCAGCGGCAGCGAGTACACGGACATCATCACCCAGTAATCCCAAGCAGCCCCGCGTGTCTCGGGCGCATCACCACCCGAGACGCTCCGGAGGAAGGACAGACATTTCTGGCAAAGGGTTCGGGACTTCACGTTGACCCCTCCCCGGCGTCTGGGGCGGTCCTCACGTTAGGCTTGTCCCCATGACCCACCGCCACCGCGTCTATCTGGTCCCCGGCTTCTTTGGCTTCACGCAGATGGGTGACAAGGAAACGGAGCGCATCGCCTACTTCCAGAACGTCCCCCGTTTGCTCGAGCAGCGGTTCCAGGAGCGAGGCATCGATGCGCGGGTGCATGCCATCGCCTCCGCCCCCACCTCCGGGCTGGAGGCGCGGGCCCGCGACGTGTTCCGGGAGATGGCACGGACCGCGAACGAGGACGACGCGCAGCTCCACCTCGTCGGGCACTCCACGGGCGGGCTGGATGCACGCAGTGTCGTCTCACCGCGCATGGCGCGGGAGGCTCCGGACTTCGTGAAGCGCGTGCGCTCGGTCGTGACCATCGCGACCCCGCATCAAGGCACCCCGCTGGCCAGCTTTTCCAACCAGGGCGGCGTGGGGAAGACGCTGCTGCGCTACCTGTGGCTCTTCACCTTCCTCACGCTGCACCGCAAGGCCATGCCCCTGCGGACCGCCGCGCTGCAGGCGTGCTACTGGCTCGTCCTGCGGAGCGAAGAGGCGAAGCTCCCGCCCAACCTCTTCAATCAAATCGCCCGGCTGACGGCGGACCTCTCCGAGGGCGAGCGCGAGGAGCTCATCCAGTTCTTCAGCCAGGTGGGCGAGAACCAGGTGCTCATCCAGGACCTCATGCCCATCAGCATGCGGGCCTTCAACGCGAACACGGCGGACCGGGAGGGCGTGCGCTACGGCTGCGTCGTCACGGGCGCGCCACCGCCCAGGTGGTCCTTGCCCCTGCTGCTCACCCCCGACGCGCTCCTCCACGGACTCTTCGCCTTCCTGTATGCGAAGAGCGCGCCCCAGTCCCGGGAGCTCCAGATTCCCGAGCGCACGCCGGCCCAGACCCAGGCCCTCCAGGATGTCCTTGGCCGGAGGTTCGAGTCCAAGAGCGATGGCATCGTCCCGAGCCGCTCCCAGGTCTGGGGACAGGTCCTCCACGTCGCGACCGCGGACCACCTGGACGTCATGGGCCACTTCGACCAGCCCCCGGAGCACATCAGCTGGCTGAAGTCGGGCTCCCACTTCCAGGAGCCGCAGTTCCAGGCGATGTGGGACCGGGTGATTGACTTCACGGTGGGCGGCGCCGCGACCGTTCACCCAGGCAAGGAAGAGGAGCGACGCGCGTCCAGCGACGGGTGACGTCCCGCCCGCCTCGCGTTGTCTGTCTTTCGGTTCACCCCCACGTCCGGTAGAGTCCACGCCGACGACGGGGGGACAATCCAATGGGCATGAAGCCTCCCCCCGGGAACACCTTTCATGCGCCATCTGCTCCTTCTGCTCGCTGTCACGTTCCTCGCCTGCTCCTCGGCCTCCTCTTCCGGGCCCGATGCTGGCGAGCCCGACTCGGGCGGGGTCTGCGGCCCTGGAAACTGCGCAGGCTGCTGCGACGCCGCCGGTCAGTGCCGCGAGGGCACGGAGCAGACCGCCTGCGGCATGGCGGGGGCGGCGTGCAGCGACTGCCTCACCGCCGCTTGCATCACCGGTGGATGTGAGACACCCGTGGAGTCCATCGGGGATACCTGCGCCACGCCCTACGCGCTCGCGCTGACCGAGGGGAGCGCCACGTTCCAGGGCGACCTGCGCCGCTACGCGCCCAACAGGCTCGGCTGCGTCGCGGGCTCGCGCGACGCGGTGTACTCCTTCACGCTCGCGGCCCCCGCGGAGGTGGACCTCTCCGTCGTCTCGCGCACCCCGGGGTTCGAGCCCGTGCTCAGGGTGGGCAACACCTGCGCGCGCCCGGACTGCAATGCCTCCGGATTGGAGCGCTCCCGCTTCGAAGGCGTGCTGGCCCCGGGGACGTACTTCGTCGTCGTGTCCACGCGGACCCTCACCGCCGGCGAGTTCGACCTCGCGCTCGGCACCCGGCCGCCGCCCAGCGGGGAGCGCTGCGAGGAGGCCGCCCTGCTGCCGTTTGATTCCCACCGCCAGGCCACCGTCCAGGTGCGGACCCAGGGCCGCGCGGACGACTTCACGCTGGACTGCATGACCTGGCCGCCCGGTCCCGACTCCGTCTACCGCTTCCGGGTGGACCAGACGAGCGACTTCACCGCGACCCTCGACGACGGCATCATCTGGGGAAGCATGCTCGCCCTGCGCTCCGCCTGTGACGGAGTGGACCTGGGCTGCGGCCCTGCCCTCTCCGTCGCCGACCTCGCGCCGGGCGAATACCTGCTCTTCGCCGATTCAGCCTTCGAAGGGACGAGCAGTCCCTTCACGGTGTCGGCGCAGCTCACCGGGGCACGGCCCCAGGGCGAGACGTGCGGGCGTGCCGTCCCCCTCACGCTTTCAGGCGGCACCGCCCACCTCACCGACACCCTCCGCGGCGCGACGAACGACGTTCCCGAGCGCTGCAGCGACTCCCTCAACGCTCCCGACCGCATCTATTCGTTCACCCTGGACCAGCCCATGCTCGTCAACGCCACCGCCACGCGGCTGGGAACGAGCGGCGCGCTCTCCCTGCGCGTGCAGGAGGCCCGCTACTGCGGGACGTCCTTTTCGACGGGCTGCCAGTGGGGAGCGACGTCCGCCACCGTCCAGGAGCTGCTCCCCGCGGGCACGTACGTCCTCGTCGTCGAGTCCGCCACCGGCATCGACTACACGCTCGACGTGAGCGCGGTGCCCCCACCCGAGGGGGAGTCGTGCGCCAACCCCATTGGCTTCGACCTCCCCGCGGGGGGCGGCACGCTCACGCATCAGGCCAGCACGCGGGGCAGCTCGCAGGAGGGCTACGACTATGACTGCAGGCGCTTCCACCTGCCCGACCGCGTGTACCGCCTCACGCTCACCGATCCGCGCTCGAACCTGCTGGTAACGGCCACCGCCCTGGGCGGGGACAACGAGGCTCCGACCCTGGCCCTCGTCGCGGATTGCCTGGGCGCCACGCCCGTGACCCAGAACTGCGAGTCGACGGTCCAGGCCTCGCGCGTCCTGCGGAAGACGGCCCTCTCCGCGGGCACCTACTTCCTCTGGGTGAAGGGCCCGAATGAGACCGGGACCGACTACCGCCTGGACATCTCCGCGACGCCGACCCCGGAGGGCGACACCTGCGCGGTCGCGACCCCGGTGACGCTGTCCGGCGGGCCCGCGGGCGGAACCGCCACGCTCACGGGCACGACCGTGGGAATGTCGGATGACCTCAGCGCCTGCACTCCGAACAGCGCCTCCTTCCCAGAGCATGTCTATTCGCTCACGCTCGACCGCGAGCTGGACGTGAAGGTGAAGATGACGCCCGCGCAGGCCTCGGCCCGGGGCATGGTGTCGCTCGTCGACGCCACGTGCCAGGTGTCCCAGAGCGTGTGCGGGCAGCCCGGGGCGGACGGGGTGACGACCCTGCGAGCGGGGAGCCTCAAGGCCGGCACCCACTTCTTCTCGGTCGACCACACCTCCGGAGGCCCGGACGCCTATTCGCTCGAGTTCTCCGCGACCCCGCATCAGCTGGGAGAGACCTGCGCGAATCCGCGCCCGCTGGTGTTCTCCGAGGGCGGCGCGGGAGGCACCGCTGTCCTCACGTTCGACGCGCGTGACTTCTTCGATGAGCCGTTCTCCGACTGCTCCGTCGACGGGGCGGACGCGTACTTCACGTTCACCACCGACCGCGTGCTGGACCTGTACGTGGACGTGTCGCACGACGAGTCCAAGGGGGCGCCGCTGCTGTCGCTCATCCGGACCTGCGGCGAGGGGCTCTCCTGCCAGCCGGTCTCCCTGACCACGGGTCCATTCGGGCGGGGCAGCCTGCAGCCGGGCACGTACATCCTCGCCGTGGACTTCTATTCCGCGCAGTCGGAGAGGCCCGTGACGATTCAGGCCTTGCTGACACCGCCCACCCCCGGTGACACCTGCGCGCTCGCCATCCCGCTCGGTCTTCCCCCGGAGGGAGGCACCGCCGTGCTCTCCGGAACCTTCACGGGTGCCTTCGACGACCACCAGAGTGATTGCACGTATTCGGGCCTCTCCGGCGAGGACCGCGTCTACACCTTCACCACCTCCGGGCCGATGAGCTTCATCGCCGAGACCACCACCGCCTCCAGCCTGAGGGCCCCGGCCCTCACCCTGCGCCGCGGCACCTGTGACGGTCCGGCGGCCACCTGCACCGGGGGCGGTCTGGCGCGCTCGTCCATCCGCGACGCGAACCTCGCCGCGGGGACCTACTACCTGTTCGTGGACAGGACCTACGAAGGGCTCGCGGACTACTCGCTGAAGGTGTCCCTGGGTTCGATACCGGCGGGTGACGTCTGCGCCAACGCGCTCCCCCTGGGCCTGCCGACGAGCGGACCCGGCCAGGTCACCGTCCAGGGCGACACGGGGCGCTTCTTCCACGACCTGACGCCCTCCTGCGGGGAACCGTACGAGAGGCGCGCCGCGCCGGACACCGTCTATACCTTCACCACCACGGAGCCGATGAACCTGCGCCTTTCCACGAAGGCCCTCACCCCGGGTTTCCGGCCCACCGTGGCGCTGCGCCGGGCATGTGGCGGCGCCGAAACCGACCTGCGGTGCGCGGCGACTCCCGACAATTCGCCCGACACCTGGACGAGCTACCGCGACCTGCCCGCGGGCACGCACTACGTCGTCGTCGACGGCTTCAGCACCGCGTACGTGGGTGACTTCGAGTTGGTGGCGCGCCTGTCCCGGCTGGACCATGCGGAGCCAGGCGAGAGCTGCGCGAATCCGGAGCCGTTGACGCTCTCCCAGGGCGGTTACGGTCGCGCGACGCTCACCCGCGCGTTCGGGGACTTTCCTGACCACGAGGGCTGCGGAAGGAGCGATGGCAGCGATGCCGTCTTCGCGGTCACCACCGACCGTCCACGGCGCCTCCATGCCCGCGTCTCGGGCTCGCGGGCGGAGACGCAGCCGGCGCTGTCCGTCCGGCGCGGCCCCTGTGACGACACCGCGTCGCAGCTTGCCTGCATGCTCGCCCAGAACGGCCACTCCCGCGTCTCCGCGGACCTGCCCGCGGGCACGTCGTACCTCCTCGTCAAATCGGGACTCACCCACCCGGCGGGCACCTTCCAACTGGACCTGGAGGTCGACGACTTCGGGCCGGGCGACCTCTGCGCGGACGCCCTTCCCCTGGCCTTCTCGAATGGCGCGGCGGGCGGCACGGCGACCGTCACCTTCAACCCGGCCACGCACGGCTCGGACATGACACTGACGTGTGACGCCGGCAGCCGGCCAGACACCTTCTTCACCTTCACCACGGACCGGGTGCTCAACCTGTCGGCCACGCTCCTGCGTCAGAATCAGTACACGGGCGAGACGTTCTCCATGGGGCTGCTCGCCGGCTGCGGAGGTCCGGAGTCGGCGTGCCGCAGCATCGGCTTCTCCTCCGACCCCCTGGTGCTCACGCGAAGCGCACTGCCCGCGGGCACCCACGTCCTCGTCGTCCGGGGTGGAACGGGCGCCACCGTGAACCTGTCGCTCAATCCCTGAGCGGCGCCGGGACTGTTCACCCAGGCAACGGAGGCGGCGATGCGGGCCGGGCGACGGGTGACGTCCCGCCCGTCCCGGCGGAGAGTCACCCCATGCGCCATGGACTCGTGACCTCGTTCCTCTCCGCCCTCCTGCTGAGCGCCGTCTCCGGAGCCCAGCCGGTGGAGACCGCGCCTCCGAACGTCCCGGAGTTCAAGCCCGCGTTCCCGCAGCAGACGCGCGCCCCGGAGGTGAAGACGCGCACTCCCATCGTGGTGACGGAGATCGCCTCCGGCTTCAACAAGCCGTGGGCCATCGCGTTCCTGCCGGATGGGCGCTTCCTCGTCACGGAGAAGCCCACGGGTTCGCTCTTCATCGTCACCGCCGCGGGCAAGAAGTCGCCCCCGGTGGCGGGCCTCCCCAAGGTCGACGGACGCGGACAGGGCGGGCTGCTCGACGTGGAGGTGGGGCCCGACTACGCGAAGAGCGGGCTCATCTACTGGACCTATTACGAGCCGCGCGAGGACGGCAACGGGCTCGCGGTGGCGCGCGCGAAACTGGTGGATGGCCCGAAGCCGCGCATCAAGGGACTCCAGGTCATCTTCCGCATGCAGCCCACGCTCGAGTCCACGCTGCACGCGGGCGGACGGCTCGTCTTCACACCGGACGGCAAGCTCTTCGTCACGCTCGGCGAGCGCTCCATCCTCCCCGGCCGCGTCCAGGCGCAGGACCTCAAGAGCGACTTCGGGAAGGTGGTCCGCATCAACCCGGATGGCTCCATTCCCCAGGACAATCCCTTCGTGGGCAGGAAGGACGCCCGGCCGGAGATCTGGTCCTCCGGACACCGCAACATCCTCTCCGCGGCCCTGGACGCCCAGCAGCGGCTCTGGATCGTGGAGATGGGACCGCGCGGAGGCGATGAACTCAACCGCCCGGAAGCCGGCAAGGACTACGGCTGGCCCACGATTGGCTATGGCGAGGAATACTCGGGCCAGCCCATCCACAAGACGACGCAGGCCGCGGGCATGGAGCAGCCTGTCTATTATTGGGATCCGGTCATCTCGCCCTCGGGGCTCACCCTCTACTCGGGGGCGCTCTTTCCGGAGTGGAAGGGGAACTTCTTCATCGGCGGCCTGTCCAGCCAGGCGCTGGTGCGGCTCGTCTTGAAGGACGACCTCGTGGTCGGAGAGGAGCGCCTGCTCACGGAGCGCAAGGCGCGGATCCGCGAGGTGGTCCAGGGGCCTGACGGTGCGCTCTACCTGCTCACGGACGCTTCGAACGGCCGCCTGTGGAAGCTCACTCCCGGGAATGAATGAATTCCATGGATGAAGTATGCTTCAAGCCGAAACATTCTCACCGGGAGACATCCATCTCGTTTGGCGCCACGCTGGCGCTGTCCACGCCCACGACCGCGGAGGTCGTCGATGACAGTCCCGGCTCGCATCCTGGTTGTCGAGGATGACGCACCCATCGCCGCGGGCCTCGTCCGTGGCCTGAAGCAGGCGGGGTTCCAGGTGATGCTCGCCACCGACGGGGAGCTCGCACTCGAGGCGTCCGAGCGCGAGCGGCCTGATTTGGTGGTTCTGGACCTGAATCGCCCCGGGAAGGACGGCTTCGAACTGTTGGACGCGTGAAAGGGCCCCGGCTGCGCTCGTTTGGGCTGGGGGCGGTGGACTATCTCGCCAAGCCCTTTTGGATGGAGGAGCTGGTCGCGCGCATCCGCGCCAGGCTGCTGCTCCTGGAGGAGCGACCGCGCCGCGTCCTGCGTTGGGACGATGTACGCCTGGACCTCGATGCGCGCGAGGTGAGCATCGAGAGCACAGGCCCCGTGTCGCTGACCCGCAATGAGTTCGACGTGCTGGCGTATCTCGTGGAGCGCCCCGGCAGGGCCATGACTCGGGCCCAGATTGCCCAGCACGCCCTCCCGCCCAATGAGGAGCGCGATGACCGGACGGTGGACTCCCATGTCGCGCGCCTCCGGAAGAAGCTCGGGCCCGCGGGAGCGCGTATCCGGACGTCCTGGGGCATCGGCTACCAGTTCGCCCCGCCAGAGGAGTCTTCGTGAGGCTGTACAACCGTCTGGCACCGCGCATCCTCGCGGCCTCCTCGCTCCTGGGCCTCCTGGGGACGCTCGGAACCTCCTACCTGGCGACCTTCATGGGAGTGGATACCGCGTTGCTGCGGAGCACGCGCTTCGCCACCGCGCTCATCCTGTCCACCCATCGCGAGGAATGTCAGGCGGCGCCGGGCTGGCGCTTTCAGGGTCCCGAGGGCATCGAGGTGGAGGCGTTCGATGCAGCCCTGGTCGGAGCAGGTGTCCCGGGAGGGCGCCCCGAGCCGAAGCTCGTCGCCCGGGTGCTGGAGGGGGAGGAGGAGGCGACCCTCATCTACCTTCCGTTCCTTCATCCTGACCCACGGTGGGGAGGCGCTTCGGTAAGACGGCTCGCGCCCTCCGGGCCGTGCAGTCTGCTGGAGTTTCGCTGGCCTCCCATGCATGAGCGCGTGACGGTGGGGCGGTGGCTTCTGGGGCTCGCCCTTCTGGTCACGACAGTCGCGGCGGCGCTGTCCACCTTCGCCGTCGTCCAGCCGCTCCTCAAGCGGCTGCGCCGCCTGCACCGCGCCGCGCGGGCGCTCGGGGCTCCAGACTACCCGTCCGCCACGGATGGCCTGGGCGACGAGTTGGGAGAGGTGTCCCAGGCACTCGACGCCACCCATGCTCGCGTCCAGCGGGATGCCGCGCGCATCGAATCCCAGAAGCATGCGCTGGAGCGGCACCTGGCGGACGTCGCGCACGACCTGAAGACGCCCATCGCCTCGCTCCAACTGTCGCTGGAGCTGGCCTCGGCGGAGCCCGCTCAGGGCAACCCGGAGCTGCTGCGGCAGGGGCTCGAGGACACCGTCTACCTGACGTCGCTGGTGGACAACCTCCACCTCGCCTGTCAGATGGGGGAGGGGGTGGATCCGCTGGCGGAGGATGCCCGGGTGGAATTGGGGCAGACCGTGGAGCGGGTCGTTCGCAGGTTCCGGCAGCTCGCACGGAGGCGGCAGCTCACCGTGGAGTGCTCACGCCCCGACGAGGAGCTCTGGGCGCGCTGCAATCCCACGATGATGGAGCAGGCCATTGGCAACCTGCTGCACAATGCCATCACGCACGGTGAGGAGGGCGGCCACGTCGTGGCGGTGCTGGAGGCCGTCGGGCCGCGACGCTTCCGGCTCACCGTGCTGGATGATGGCCCGGGGCTTCCCTCCGAGGAGTTGGAGTGCCTGGGGAAGCGGGGGTTCCGCTCCCGTCAGTCGAGGCGCCGGGCCCCGCGAGGCAGCGGGCTGGGGGTCTCCATTGTTCGCGAGCTGTGCCGATGTGTCGGTTTCTCGTTGGAGTTCTCCAGCAACATGCCGCGAGGGTTGAGGGTGGTCATCGAGGGCCCCCAGTCGTGAGGCCGGGGGACGTGGGTGGCGCGGGCGTCAGCGAGACTTGCGGATGCAGATCTTCTTCAGGGTCGCCGCGTAGGTGTCTTCCAGGGCCTTGTCGCTCTTCTTGTCACCGACCAGGACCGCGTACTTCAGCTCGTACTCCTCATTCATCATGTTGAAGCGGACGCTGCCCGTGTACGTTTTTCCCTGGGGGTCCGAGGTGGACTCGCCGGTGGGCATGTCCACGCCGTTGGCCCAGGCCCACTTGCCTGCATCACAGCCGGGATGTCTGGAGAGACTCTTGTTGGTGTCTCCGTAGGGCGTGTAGTCCACGTAGCAGCCCCCATTCCGGGGGCGGAAGTGGATCCGGCAGTCGAGCGTGATTCCGTGGCCCGTGCCCAGGGCATTGTTGTTTCGGATGACGACGCAGTCCGTGGCGGCGTGCTCGCTCTCGGCCTTTATCTTCATGTACTTCTTCTCGAGGCTTGCCTGTCCCTTGGCGGGAAGGTCTTCGCAATCCGAGGCGAAGGCCGGGCTGACTGCGAGGCACATGGCCGCGGTGGCCACCAGAAAGGCTTTCATGATTTCGCGTTCCCCTCGGGTCGATTCCCCATGCGTTCACAGCGCCCCCATGGGCGACCGCGTCGACCTGCCCTCCACCATCGCGTCGAGATGTTGAGGAAGTGTGGAGAGCTTGCTCAAGGCGGGTAGACCTCGGAGTGGCCCGACGCGTTGATATCCTCCAGCAGGTTCATGGTGGAAAGGTGAGGCGATGAGGTACGGATTCGGAGGAGCGCTGGCCTCGTGCGTGCTCGTATTCGTGCTCGGGTGCTCGACACCGCAGGAGAACCTCGTTCTGGCGCATCGAGACGGGGTTGCCGTGTCCACGGGTGACTCGCAAGCTGTGCGAGGAAAGGTGCTGGGCCCGCGGGGGGCCGTCGCGAATGCCGTGGTGCTGGCGACGGTCGCCCGGTCACCGAAGCCGCTGGAGATGATTCCCTGTCCATCCCGCGACGACTGGGAGGACTACGGGCTCCTCTCACCCCACTGCCGGGCGGCGTTGTTCACGCTGGAGTCGTGGCGCTCGGAGCGGTTCGAGGAGGAAGGTGTCCTGGTGCGCGCCACCACGGACCGCGAGGGTCGCTTCACGCTGACGGGGTTGGGGGCGGGGAGCTTCACGCTCTGGGTCGAGAGCCTCTCGGGCGCGGGCCTTCGGGAGGGCATCACCGCCGGAATGCAGGACGTGGAAGTGCGGCTGGCGGAGCCGCGTCCGCTGCGGGGGCGGGTGCGCGACGACAGAGGACAGTTCGCCGGGGACGTCCTGGTCACCGCCATCCACGTCACGCACCGCCGATACTTCGAGGCTCGCACCGACGCGGCGGGCCGGTTCGGGCTCCCTCCGCTTCCTCCTGGCGAGTACGTCATCCTCTTCCAGCGGGAGGGGCTGCTCTCCAGGTTCGAGGAGCTCCACGTCGCGACCCATCCTCCTCTTGAAGTGACGATGTCGCGCTCACGGACGCTGCCAGGGCGCGTGCTGCGGGGGACGAAGCCGGTGGTGGGGGCCCGGGTGTCACTCCACGGCCCGTTTCCCAGCAGGGAGACGACGACGGACAGTGCCGGACGCTTCACCTTCGAAGGCGTGCATTCGGGGCTTCATCTCCTCGCTGCCCATCACCAGGGGCTGGACGCGCTCTCGGAGGTGAAAGTGCGAGAGGGCGAGGAGGCTCCGTCAGTCGAGCTCTCACTGGAGACAGGCGTGCGGCAGCGGGGCCGGGTCGTGGACGCCAGGGGGCAGCCCATTCCCGGTGCGACCGTGTACGCGCGGATCCGGGGTGGCACGGAGTTCGACTCCGCCTGGCCTGCGAGGAGGAAGACGAAGTCCGCCGCCGACGGCACGTATGAATTGGGCCCCCTGGAGCCTGGGCGCTACCTGTTCCAGGCCCTCACCGACGGCTTCCTCGGTGAGTGGGGCACGTGGATTCGAGTGGACGGCGTGAAGCCCAAGACCTTCGTGCTGCGCGACGCCGCGGTGGTGCGGGGGGGCGTGGTGGACACGGAGGGCCGGCCGGTGGGCGGAGCGCGACTCGAACTGTGGTCCAGGAAGGACGACATGGTCCCCTCGGACCTGCGCCACCTGGGGCCTCCGTGGTACCTGGGACTGGAGTCGGGGGGCTCCACGACGTCCCGTCAAGATGGAGCCTTCTTGCTCAACGCCACGGCGGCGGGCCCCTGGTTCCTGCGAGTCCAGCGGGAGGGCTTCCAGGACATCGTCCTTCCCGTGACGTCGCCGGGTTCGGATTTGCGCATCACGCTCGGAGAGGGCGCGCGCGTGAGGGGTGAGGTGACGAACTCGGAGGGAGCCCCCGCCCGGAACGTCCGCGTGAGTCTGTTGCCTGTCCATGACCCGACGGACTCCCTGCCCGAGCTGGCCACGATGACGGATGCTCAGGGCTCCTTCACCTTGAGGGGGCTCCCCCCAGGGAAGTACCGGCTCCAGGCGGAGGCATGGAGTTCCCTCGAGAAGCGGTGTGTGGGGAGGGACTTGGAGGTTGCCGGTACGGAGGCGAAGCACGAGTCCTTGCGGCTTGACCAGGGGCTGCGTGTCTCGGGGCACGTGGTGGACTCCGCGGGGAGACCTCTGGTGGGCATGGAGGTGAGCCTTCAGCGAGGTGGCACGTCGCAGGGGCGTGAGGGGCCAGGCTCCGTGTCATGTCCTTCGCACCTGTCCACCTCACGCGCCTGGGTTGGAGAGGATGGGCGCTTCGAGGTGCTCCATCTGGACTCCGGACCACACGAGCTCACCGTGCGCGCGCGGGGCTACGCGTTGGATGCCCAGGCGAGCACCGGGATATCGGCATCCGAGCACGCCAAGGCCGTTGTCGTGCAAGCGGGAAGCTCGGGCGTGCGCCTGGTGCTGCGCCATGCGCCCGGCATCCGAGGGCGGCTCACCCGCGAAGATGGCTCCCCCATCACACGCTTCAGGCTGGGCGATGAGGTGGTCGAGGACTTCGAGGGCGCGTTCTATCTCTCCACGGAGGACGCGCCGCGGACGTCCCCGCTGGTGTTCAAGGCGGCTGGGCTCGTGCCTGTGTCACGCGTGGTGACAGCGAGCAGGGGGGAAGACGTGGACCTGGGCGCGGTGGTGGCGGCCCAGGGG
>NZ_RAWF01000179.1:0-20519 GCF_003612075.1 Corallococcus sp. CA041A | reverse complement strand
CCCCTGAGCCCCTTCCCACACCCCTTCTTCAACGCTGTACCGAGCAACAACCATGACGACCCGTACCGCCCCTTCACTGGAAGCCGCTCCCTCCACCGATGCCCCCGCCGTCGCGCAGCCCGCGAAGCGCTCCCGCGCCAGGCAGGTGCTGCCCATCCTCGTGGGCGTGGCGGTGCTGGGCGGTGGCGCGCGCTTCCTGCTCACCCACGGTCACGAGTCCACCGACGACGCCCAGGTGGAGGGCCGTATCGCCAACGTGTCGCCGCGCGTGGCCGGTCAGGTGGCCCGCGTGCTGGTGCATGACAACCAGACGGTGAAGGCCGGTGACGTGGTGGTGGAGCTGGACCACGCGGACCTGGATGCGCGCCTGGAGGTCGCTCGCGCGGACGTGATGAGCGCGGAGGCCCAGCTGTCCAACGCCCAGGCCCAGCTCACCCTCACGGAGGCCAACGCGGGCGCCAACCTGCGCCAGGCCCGCGCCGGCGTCACCCAGGCCTCCAGCGGCATCAGCTCCTCCAAGGCCGCGTTGGAGCAGTCCCGCGCGGACGTGGCTTCTTCCGAAGCGCGCTTCAAGCTGGCGGAGACGGACCTGGGCCGCGTGAAGCAGCTGCGCGAGCAGGGCGCGCTGTCCCAGTCGGACCTGGACACCCGGCAGGCCGCGTATGACACGGCCAAGGCCGCCCTGGACCAGTCCCGCGCGCGGCTGACCTCCACCGAGGCCGGCATCCAGAGCTCCTCCGGTGGCCTGGAGGCCGCGCAGGGCAAGCTCTCCGCCGCGGAGACGGCGCCCGTGCAGATGCAGGCCGCGCAGGCCGCGCTGAAGCTCGCCGAGGCGCGCCTCAAGCAGACCCGCGCCGCGCTGACGCTCTCGGAGCTCGCCGTGTCCTACGCGCAGGTGCGCGCCCCGGTGGACGGCGTGGTCAGCCGCCGCACCGTGGAGGTGGGGCAGATGGTGGGCCCGGAGCGCCCGCTGATGGCCGTCGTTCCGCAGAACGACATCTGGGTCGTGGCCAACTTCAAGGAGGACCAGGTCGGTGAGATGCGCGCGGGCCAGCCGGTGGAGCTGAAGGTGGACGCGTTCGGCGGCCACGCGTTCAAGGGCCACGTGGACAGCCTCGCGGGCGCCAGCGGCGCGCGCTTCGCCCTGCTGCCTCCGGACAACGCGTCCGGCAACTTCGTGAAGGTCGTGCAGCGCATCCCCGTGCTCATCCGCTTCGACGGCGACCTGAAGGAACTGCCCATCAAGCCGGGCATGAGCGCCTACGTCACCGTGGACACCGGCGCGAAGCCGGAGCCCCAGAAGTCCGCGGCGGTGGATACCCGGAAGGCGGAGTAACCCACCGTGGACGCTCGCCGAGACGTCATCACCGGCTCCAAGGCGGGCATCACCATCGCGGCCATGGCCGCGGCGCTGATGTCCGTGCTGGACATCTCCATCGTCAACGTGGCCCTGAGCGACATCCGCGCGAGCTTCGGCACGCCGTTGGATCAGATCGCCTGGGTGTCCACCGGCTACATGATGGCCAACGTGGTGGTCATCCCGATGACGGGCTGGCTCCAGCGCCGCTTTGGCTACCGGAAGTACTTCACGTTCTCCATCATCCTCTTCACGGTGGCCAGCGTGCTGTGCGGCCTGTCGTGGAACCTGACCTCGCTGGTGGCCTTCCGCATCCTCCAGGGCATGGGCGGCGGCGCCATCATCCCCACGTCCCAGGCCATCCTCTTCGCCCGCTACCCGCGCGAGGAGCACGGCATGGCGGGCGCCCTCTTCGGCCTGGGCGCCGTGACGGGCCCGCTGCTGGGGCCCACCGTGGGCGGTCTCCTCATTGAAGCGGCCAGCTGGCACTGGATCTTCCTCATCAACGTGCCGGTGGGCCTCTTCGCCGCGTACATGGCGTGGCGCTCCATCGAACAGCCCCACTTCGAAGCGTCCACGGAGAAGGTGGACCGCAACGGCATCGCGCTGCTCGCCGTGGGCATGGCCTGCCTCCAGTACGTGCTGGAGGAGGGCAACCGCGAGGACTGGTTCGACAGCCGGCTGATCACGCTGCTGGCGGTCATCGCGGGCATCGCGCTCATCACCTTCGTCGTCCACGAACTGGAGACACCCAGTCCCGTGGTGGACCTGCGCGTGTTCGGCAACCGCAGTTACTCCGCGGCCACGGGGGTGAACTTCCTGGTGGGCACGGCGCTGTTCTCCGGCTCGTTCCTCTTCAGCCTCTTCTGCGGCTCCGTGATGCGTTACGAGGCGTTGGACATCGGGCTCATCTTCCTCAAGGGCAGCGCCATTCAAATCCTGCTGATGCCGCTCATCGGCAAGTTCGGCGGCAAGGTGGACGGCCGCTTCCTGATTGGCTTCGGCATCCTGGGCATGAGCCTGTCCCTGTGGACCAACGGCCACCTGGCCACGCGCGTGGATGAAATCACCCTCATCACCCCGGTGTTCATCCGCGCCTGCTCGCTGGGCTTCATCTTCGTGCCGCTGTCGGTGATGGCGCTCAGCAACCTGCGACCGGAGCAGCGAGGCAACGCGGCGGGCCTCTTCAACCTCACCCGCGAGCTGGGCGGCTCCATCGGCACCGCGTGGATGAGCAGCGCGCTCAGCCGCTCCACCCAGGCCAACGTCACCGCCATCACCTCGCACGTGGACGTCTACGGGCAGGTGGCCCAGGAGCAGGTCGCCTCGATGACCGGCGCCATGGCAGCCAGGGGCGTGCTGAATCCCACGGGCGCCGCCTACGGCCTGTTGAGTCAGCGCATCAGCGCGCAGGCGCTGGTGCGGGCCTTCAACACGAACTTCCTCATCCTCGCCGCGCTGTTCGTCTGCGCCATCATCCTGGTGTTCATGCTCCAGAAGGCGGACCCCAAGGTGAAGGTGGAAGGCGCGCACTGAAGAAGCGCGGTCGCTGAAACGACAAAGCGCGGGTCCCCGATGCACTGGGGCCCGCGCTTCTTCGTTTCAGGCGCTACCGGAGACGACTACCGGCGCCACTTCTGCGCGCTGGTGCCGTTGCACTCCCAGAGCTGCAGCGGGGTGCCGCTGGCGGAGTTGCCGCCCGACACGTCCACGCACTTGTTGGCCTGGGGGTTCACCAGGTCACCGGCGCCGGAGAGGATGAACTGCTGCGCGGGGTTGCCGTTGCAGCTCACCAGCTGGATGGCCGTGCCGTTGGCGCTGGAGCCCCAGGCCACGTCCATACACTTGCCGAAGGCGCGCACGGTGCCGTCCGACATGAAGGACCACTTCTGCGCGTTGGTGCCGTTGCAGTCCCACAGCTGCAGGCGGGTGCCGTCGTTGGTGTTGGAGTTCGGCACGTCGATGCACTTGTTCGCCAGGCCGATGATGGGGCCGCCGGAGCCGCCGCTGCCGGACGTGGTGAGCGACAGGCCGTAGGCGTTCAGGATGGGGATGAGCGGCTGGAAGACGGTGTTGCCGCCGGAGGTGCAGTTGCCGCCAGCGCCGGACGTCACGCCCTGCGCCTGGTTGCCGGACAGCCACGAGCCACCGGAGTCACCGCCCTCCGCGCACGCGCTGGACGCCGTGAGGCCGTACACCGGGCCCGCGGAGTAGTTCACCGTGACGTTCTTCCCCGTGATGACGCCACAGCGCCATCCGGTGGTGGAGCCCGAGCGACACACGGACGCGTTGACGCCCGCCTCCTGTGAGCCCTGCACCAGCACGTTGGCGCCCGCGTAGTTGTTCACCCACGGCTGCGACCCCCACGAGCCGTTGGTGCGCACCCAGGCGTAGTCGTTGCCGGGCCAGCTGGCCGCCACCACCGTGCCCTGCGCCACGCCGTTGAAGCCGCTGGTGCCCGTACCCGCGCCGCCACAGTGGCCCGCCGTCACGAAGCCGCCCGCCACCGGGAAGCCGATGGAGCAGCGCGAGTTCCCCGGGTAGTACGCGTCACCGCCGCGCAGGTCGTACACCGGCTTGAACTCCTCGCGCGACGACACCGTCCGCACCGCGGCGTGCTTCACGCCCGCCTTCGCGACGAAGTCCGTGCCGCCCGTCAGCGCGGAGTCCTGCGTCAGCACCACCACGCTGTTCGTCATCACGTCCACGTACCAGGCGTGCACGGCGCGGCCCGCCATCTGGCTGTCGCGGTCCAGCTGCGCCTTCACCGCGTCCAGCTCCGCCTGCGTGTACTTCACCTTCTGGGGTACCGCCCCCGCGCGGCGCACCGCGTCCGCGTCCGCGTCCGTCGTCACGCCCACCACCAGCTGGCTGCCGTCCGCGTTCATCCACGCGCCGCCAAAGCGCTCGCCCAGCGCCGCGCGCAGCGAACCCTCCACGCGCACCGCCGCCGCCTCCGACGCCAGCCGCTGCTTCGCGCCGTCCGCCGTCAGGCCCAGGTCCCGCTGCATCGCGGAGAGCAGGTCGGGCGACACGTCATGCGCCAGCGCCGCTTCCGCCTGGGAAGGCGCGGCCATCGCCATCGAGGGAATGACGCTCAACGTGGCGCCAGCGAACAGCGCCGTCGCGGTGGAGAACAGACCGGAGGTCCGCTTCATCGGGTCCTGCCTTTCGTGCTGCGGGGGAACCCGAAGCGAAACCCGACTGAGCCGCGAAGGTCAAACAATTCAAGAATTACTTCAATTCTCCGACATTTTTGTGTGGCCGAAGAAAGTCCCAGAAAACAAGAAGGCCCGGTGCGTCATGAGACGCACCGGGCCTGGGGACTTGCTTCGGTATCGAGCGGAAGTCAGCGCCTGGCGCGACGGGCCACCGCGCGGGCGGGGGCCCGGCGACGGCGCAGCGCGATGGCGCCCAGCATCAGCAGGGCACCGGCGAAGGGCAGGGTGCCGGACGTGCCGGACGCGCTGCAGCCCCCCGCCACGCCCTCGGACGAGTCCGGCAGGCCATTGGGGTTGTTGGACACCGGCGTGGGGGTGGGGGTCTGCCCGCCCACGGTGGGCAGCTGGGTGGTGGGCAGCTGCGGCGTCTGCGTCACCGGCGTCTCCGTCACCGGGGTCGGATCCTCCGCGGGGATGGTCGTGTCATCCGGCACGGGCGTGGGCGCGGGCGCGGGCTCCTCCACCGGCGCGGGCGCGGGCGGCATCACGTCCTCGAGCGTCGTCGCCATGGTGAAGCCGTCGTGGAAGATGGCCCCTTCGGACTTGATGGCGGCGTCGCGGTACAGGCCCATCTTCAGGTAGTTCAGCTCCTTGCCGAACTGGTTGGCGCCGTAGGTCTTCGGCAGCACGTGCTCGCCGTTGTGCCACAGCTCCACGAAGCCGGCCTTCTTGTCCGAAGACCACTTCACGTGCAGCACGAAGTCGTGCCAGTTGCCCTTGTCGATGGAGGTCTGCCACAGCACGGGGGTGGTGTTGCCGCCCACGCGCAGGTTGATCTTGTCCCCGCGCACGAAGAACTCCAGCGGCGGCGAGCCACAGCAGCTCTCCTGGTGCCACTGGGTGATGACCTGCCACGAGTCATGCACCGGGTAGTTCGAGGGAAAGAGCGTGCTCCACTTGTAGTAGTACTCCTTCCCCTGCGTCTCGTGGGTCAGGTACAGCAGTTCGTTGCGGTTGCCGCTGGCGTTGATGGGATCATCGCCTTGCTTCACCGTGGCCTTGAGGGCGTACCTGCCGTCACGCACCACATCCGTTACGACCTGCAAGCGGCTGTTGGCAACGGCCTGCTGGCGCGTCCACTGGGACGTGTTGCCGGTCTCGAAGTCGCCCTTCCAGATGACGCCAGCGAAAGACAGGGCAGGCATCAGGGAGGCCGCGGCAACGAGCTGAAGGAGTCGCTTCAAACAGGGGTCCTTTCGGTCCGGGTTGGGCCACGAGGACACGCGGCGGGAAAAAAGCCTTCCCGCCTCCTCTCGCCTGCCAACCCCCTGCCGCACGCGCGCTCGCCGGGACGCCTGGTGGGGTCTGAGCCAGACAGGGCCCTGCCGCCCGTCACTTCCCCAGGCATGCCGAAGCGCGTGATTCCAGGTGGATGCGGGCGCTCAAACCATCCTTCGAGAGCAGCCGTGCAGCCGAGCCCCCGGGCGTCATCCCCCCAACAACCGGACGGCCCGGCGCCCTGTCTCCCTCTCGCGCCTGACGTGGGAAGTGGGGCCTTTTTTCAAGATCGGCCGAGCAGCCCGTCTATTGGTGCGTGTGTCACCCAAAACATCCGATGCGCCTGTTCTCCCACCGCCTTGCTGCCCACCGCGTCATGGGACGCCTGAAGGCAGGGGACGGGGCCAGGTCGGCGTTCGTCGGAGGTTGGTGTAGAACGGCCCGAAGGGGCGGCAGGGGGGAGATGCCCGGGGGGACCGCATGGTGAAGCCGGCGAAGACGAGTCTCTGGGCGCTGGCACTGGCCATCCCTTTCCTGGCTGCCGGCGTCGCGGCCCTGAAGCCCCGGGCGCAGCCGCAGTCCCTTCCTGACACCTTCTGGACGGATCGCCGGGCGGCGGCCCGCATCGAGGCCCGCCTCACGCACCCGGAAGCGGACCGCTACCGCTCGCGCGCGCCCGCGGGCGGCTGCCCGGTGCCCGCCGAGCCGATGCCCCTGGGCCCGCTCGCCCGCATGGAGTCCCGGGAGGACTGGGGCGGCATCGCGGCGGCATATGCCCTGGAGGGCGAGTGGAACCAGGCGGCCTCCTTCCTGGAGCGCCTGCCGGCCTCGCCGGAGCGCGACAGCGACCTGGCGGCGGTGGCACTCGCCCGGGGTGACCATGAGCGCGCGCTGCGCCTGCTGGACGCGGCGCTCACCGCGAAGCCCGGCCTGACGCAGGCCCTGTGGAACCGCGCGCTGGTGTTCCGGGAGATGGGGCTGACGCTGCGCGCGTCGGAGCTGTTCGAAGAGGTGGCGAAGCGCAACGAGCAGGGCTGGGGACGTGAAGCCCACGCCCAGGCGCTGTCGCTGCGCGAGGCCACGCTGGAGCGCCAGCGCCAGTGGAAGGCCGCGCGCGACGCGGCCCTGGCCCTGGTGGAGGACCCGAAGGCGCCGCTGCCCATGGACGCGGCCCGGCAGCTTCCGGGCGCGGTGCGCGGCGTCTTCTATGAGGCCGTTCGCGCCGCGACGTCGAAGGAGCGCGCGCTGGCGCTGCTGCCCCTGGCGAAGGAGCTGGACCGGGTGCAGGGCGGCAGTGTGCTCACGGACTACGTGCAGCGCGTGGCGAAGCGCGACTTCTCCCGCCGGGCGGACCTGGCGCGCCAGTACGCGGAGACGCTGCGCGCTGGCCAGTCCGTCCCGGAGGCGCTGCTGAACCGGGCGCGCCTGTCCGGCGACGAGGACATCTACCTGGGCGCGCTCCTGCGCAGCCGCAATGGCGACCTGACCGGCCTGCAGGACATGGTCGCGCGCGTCGGCCGCATGGGCGACCCCTGGTTCACGTACATCGCGGAGCGGGACCAGGCGCGCCAGGAGATCGCGGAAGGGGCGTGGTGGAAGGCCGAGCAGCGGTTCTTCAACGCGCTCCAGCGCTGCCGTGAGACGACGCTGTCGGTGCGCTGCCTGGACCTGGAGCGCCGGCTGACCATCTTCTACACGGACCAGCAGCGCCTCACGGAGGCGGAGCAGCACGCGCGCGTGCTGTGGGCGGGCGCCCGGCAGCTGCGCGAGTGGGAGATGGAGTTCACCGTCCTGGAGATCCTCAGCCACGTGACGCGCTCCCGCAACGACCTGGGCAGCGCTCGCGCGTACCTGGAGGAGTGGGCCGCGCGAGGCACCACCCGCAGCTGCTCCTGGCCCCACGTGCAGCTGGCGCACCTGTACTACCTGGACCTGCGGCCGGACTCCGCGCGGCGCGAACTGGAAGCGGCGGAGGCCTGCGCGGACAACTCCATGGAGCTGGTGTTCGGCGCGACGGTCGCGGAGCTGTCCCGCTTCGGCTCCGGCCCCCGCGACGCGGAGTGGCTGAAGACGGTCACCACGCGGGCCCTGGCGGGCTCCTCCGTCCCGGAGAGCGACCGCATCTACACGCACTATCTGGAAGGCCGCTTCCTCCTGGACCAGGACCGGGCCCGGGGCGAGGCGCTGCTGAAGCAGGCCATCGTGGACGCGGAGGCCCTGCCCCGCGGGGACGTACTGGGGCGTGAGACCTGGGCGCTCAGCTATTCGTCGCTCGCGGCGGACGCGGGTCGCGCCGGTGAGTTCCCCAAGGTGGTGGCGCTGATGGCCGCGCAGCTGGGCACGCCCGTGCCTGCGCGGTGCGCGCTGGCGGCCAGCATCCACGCCGAGCGCACCACCCTGGTGGCGCTGGGGCCCAAGGGCGAGGTGAAGGGCTCCTACGACGGTTCGCGCCGGGAGTCCCTGGCCCGGGTGGATTCGTCCCGGCTGGTCCCGGACGCCCTGCGCCAGACGCTCGTCGGCTGCGAACACGTGGACGTGTTCGCGTGGACGCCCCTCTTCGGCCGCACGGACCTGCTGCCGCCGGAGATGGCCTGGAGCTTCCGCCTGGGCCGCACGCAGGGGCCGCGTCCCGCGCGGACGCCCACCGCCACGCGCCGTCTGGTCGTGGCTGGCGTGGAGGCGCCGTCGCTCCTGCAGTTGCCCCGGCTCCCCTCGTGGACGCCGGAAGCGGAGCCCGGCGACGCGCCGCCGGACGTGCTGTCCGGCGCGGACGCCACGCCCTCTCGCGTGCTGGCGCGGATGGCGGATGCCACGGAGATTGAAATCCACGCGCACGGCATCACCGACCCCAGCATCTCCGGCGCGTCGCTGGTGGTGCTGTCACCGGAGGTGAATGGCCGCTACGCGCTCACCGCGGACGTCGTGCGCGAGCAGCGGCTCACCGGCGCGCCCACCGTGTTCCTGGCCGCGTGCAGCGCGGGCCGCACCGCGTCCCTCCAGAGCACGGAGCCCTTCAGCCTGCCCGCGGCCTTCATCGACTCCGGGGCCCGCGCGGTGCTGGCCTCCACGGTGGACATCCCGGACGCCGCGGGCCGTTTCTTCGACGGGGTGCGCCGGAGCATCCATGCTGGCAAGCCCGCGGCCGTCGCGCTGCGCGACGAGCGCCAGGCGTGGCTCGCGCGCGATGCCCGAGCCGTCTGGACGCGCTCCGTCCTCTTGGTGGAGCGGGCGGACTGAGCAGGTCAGAAGGGAGCGTCCAGGTGCGTGTTGCCTCCCGGAACCAGGAAGTGATGGAAGGTGACGCTGGCGCTCACGTCCAGCGCCTTCACCCAGTGCCACCAGCCCACCGGAAGGAACACCATGTCCCCGGGCTCCAGCACCGCCTCCAGCACCGTGGCCTCGGCGAACAGCGGGTGCGCGGCCAGGTCCGGCTCCGCCGCGTCCACGTGACTGAAGGTGCCCCGGTGCGGGTACACGCGGTGGCGCTCGAAGGACGGAACCAGCCGCACGTGCTTGCGGCCCATCACCTGGCCCAACAGGATGTTCATGTTGTCGTGGTGCAGCGGGGTGACGGTGCCCGCGGGCCCCAGGAGCAGCGTCAATTGCTCCGGCCGCAGCGACGGGTCGATGAGCCCCGCGGGGGCCCGCAGGTCGTCGCGCAGCGGCGCCAGCCCCTCGCGTCCCCAGTTGTCGTTGCGCGGCACCATGTAGATGTCGTTCGTCTCTCCGGCTGTCTCCAACTGGGAGAGGAAGTCGGAGAAGGGCATCCGCGCCCGGTGCCGGTCCTGCTCGGCCGCGTGCTCCGGGTTGGCGTCGCGTCCCACCATCACCTCCACCTCCACCGTTCCGAAACGCTCGCGGAAGTACGGCAGCGACCAGCGCTTCATCGCGGGCCAGTCCGCCATCAGGCCGCGCAGCACCACCGGCCGGTGGCCCAGGAAGTAGCGGCGGAAGAACTCCTCCGGGGATATCCCCTCGCGCACCTCCAGCTGCCGGCCCCCGTCCCGGGCGCGCAGCTCGCTGTAGACATCCATCAGCGACTCCAGCCAGCCGAAGTGCCGGGCCACCTGGAGCGCCGCCTTGAAGTAGGGGTGCTGCCCCACCGCGGTGATTTCCTCCCGCGCCAGCGCCGGGTCCACGCCTGCCTGCACCAGCGTCTGCTGTACGTCCTCCGCCGATACTCCCAATGCCAGGTTCTCCGCCAGCCACTGCCGCCACGCGGGGTGCAGCGGAGACTTGTCCTCGTTCATTCGGAACTCCTTGAAATCCTTGAAGGAGTGGCCCTGGGGGCCCCTCCTGCCGGTGAGGCGAGGCGTGCTATGGACTATGCCCAACAGTCTTTTTCTACCCATCCCCGGTTTTCGCCGGACTTCCTCAGCACCAGGAGAAGCGACCCATGATCCCCGGAGACGTGTCCTCCGCCGTCAATGCCTTCGAGCCGGACCGCAGCGCCCCGCACGTGAAGAATTCGTACGTCAATTGCTCGGAGCGCGGCCCCAAGCGGCGCCGCCCTCTGCCTCCGCCGTCGGTGCCCCCCCTGCTGGCGGGGCCGGAAGGGGCTCGCTGAAGCTCCTGCCGAGCAGGCTTGTCTGCCCTTCCGGGCATTTTTCTCTCAAGAAACGAACCGCTCGGCGTCTTTAGTCAGGAAAGCCCACCAGTCACTTCGGGGCCTTGTGTCATGGCCAATCTCTTCAACCGGGAAAAGCGCCACTTCGAGGCGTTCATCCAGCGACACCGGCCCAGCCTGCTGGCGGTGGCGCGGCGGTTGTGCGCTCGAGGCGCCCTGGACCCGGAAGACCTGGTCCAGGAAGCCTTCGAGCGGGCGTTGCCGGAGTTTGGCCACCTGAAGGACCGGACGGAAGCGGCGTGCGCGGCGTGGCTGTGCACGACCATGACCAACCGGTTCCTGGACCACTGCCGCCGGCATCGCACGGAGAGCCGGGGGCTGCCGCACCTGGCGCTGGTGCAGGACCTGCCGGTGACGGGGGATGGCGACCGGGAGAACTGGGAGCTGGTGGGCAACGACGCGTTCCAGGCTGCCATCGAGCAGCTCAAGCCGCACCTTCGGGACGCATACAGGCTTCACGCGGAAGGCCGCCGCTACCAGGCCATCGCTGAACATTTCAACGTCCCTGTGGGAACCGTGGGCAGCTGGCTGACGCTGGCGCGCCGGGACCTGAGGGAGCTGCTGCTTCCGAGCGTCGCTGTAGCTCGGGAGCGGGGGGTCCAGTCATGAACGCGCATTGCACCCGGTTGCATCTCTTCATGGACGGCGAGCTGTCCGAGTCCGACGCCGAAGGCTTCCGGAGTCACCTGCCGCGCTGTGCCTCGTGTGAGTGCGGCCTCAGGGACCTGCTCCAGTTGGAGCTGCTGGCGGCGCGGGCCCTGGGCACGGGCGCGACGGAGGCTCCGGCCGCGAAGCAGGAGGGCAACGGCAACGTGGTGTCGCTGGGCGCGTGGGTGCGCCGCAACGCGCGCGTGGTGGCTCCGCTGGCCATGGCCGCCAGTCTCTGCGCCGTCTTCGTGCCGCGCATGATGCCCGCCTCGGAAGTGCCGGCGGTCGTCTTCCTGGAGAACCAGACCACCCGCGAGCTGGAGGCCCGCCTGTCTGATCCGCGCGCGGACCAGTGGCGCCGCTACAGCCCCATGCGCGGTGGCGCGGACGGCGTGGAGGCCGGGAAGGGCACCCTGCCGCTGCGTCCGCTGGCGGAGATGGAGGAGCGCAAGGACTTCCGCGGCATCGTCGCGGCCTACGTGCTGCACGGCCAGTGGCAGCAGGCGCAGGCGGTGCTGGCGCGCGAGCCCGCGTCGCTGGCGCGCGACAGCGACCTGGCGGTGGTGGCGCTTCAGGACAACCGCTTCCAGGACGCGCTGGCGCTGTTGGACCCCGTGGTGCGCGCGGATCCGCGCAACCCGCAGGCGCTGTGGAACCGCGGCCTCGCGCTGCGTGCCCTGCACCAGGAAGCCCGCGCCGCGCGCGACTTCGACCAGGTGGCCGCGCTGGGCGAGCCGGGCTGGAGCGACGAAGCGCGCAAGCTGGCGGAAGAGCTGCGCGCCGCCGCTCGCTGAAACACGCTGGATTCCCCCCGCGCGTCACGAGCGTCCACCACCGGGCGCTTTCGTGCGGGGTTTCGTCTCACCGCTCGGGATGACGTGACAGGCTGCTGGGGTTGTCGGAGCACTCCAGGAGCCGTCCATGTCCGAGTCTTCATCCGCCGACTACGCGTCCACCCGCCGTGACTTCCGGTGGGAGCGGCCGGCGCACTTCAACTTCGCCACGGACGTCATCGACCGGCACGCGGCCGAGCGGCCCCAGGCCCCCGCGCTCCAGTGGTCCGACGAGTCCGGACGCTCCCAGCGCTTCACCTTCCAGGAGCTGAAGGAGCGCTCGCTGCACGCGGCGCGCTTCCTCACCGGGCTGGGCCTGAAGCGCGGCGACCGGGTCTTCATCTTGATGCCGCGCGTGCCGGAGTGGTGGTTCCTGGTGCTGGGCTGCATCCGCGCGGGCATCGTCTTCATGCCCGGCACGCCCATGCTCACCGCCAAGGACATCCGCTACCGGCTGGAGGTCTCTGGCGCGAAGGCGGTCCTCACCGACGGCAGCTGCCTGGACCGCTTCGAGGGCGTGCAGGGCCAGGCCCCCGGCGTGACGACGTGGGTGTCCACCGGCGACGCGCCCGCGCCATGGACGCGCTACACGTCCGAGGCATTGGCGGAATCCCAGGCGACGGCGTTCCCGCCCACGCGCTCGGATGATCCGCTGCTCATCTACTTCACGTCCGGCACCACCGGCATGCCGAAGATGGTGCTGCACACGCAGTCCAGCTACGGCCAGGGGCACCTCATCACCGGCCGCTACTGGTTGGACTTGCAGCCGGAGGACCGGCACCTCACGCTCAGCGACACCGGCTGGGCGAAGTGCGCGTGGGGCAAGCTCTTCGGTCCGTGGAGCGTGGGCGCGTGCAACGTCGTCTTCGACTTCCGCGGCCGGTTCGACCCCGTGGGCTTCCTGAAGGTGCTGGAGCGGGAGAAGGTCACCACCTTCTGCGCGCCGCCCACCGCGTGGCGCGCGCTGGTGCTCCAGGATTTGAAAGCGGTGGACCTGTCCGCGCTGCGCCACTCACTGAGCGCGGGCGAGCCGCTCAACCCAGAGGTCATCCAGACGTGGAAGGAGGCCACCGGGCTGCACATCCGCGAGGGCTACGGCCAGACGGAGACGGTGGTCATCGTCGGTATCTTCCCCGGCATGGAGCCACGCGTGGGCTCCATGGGCAAGCCGTCCCCGGGCTTCACCGTGGCCGTCATCGACGAGCACGGCAACGAAGTGGCGGACGGGCAGGAGGGCGACATCGCCGTGCGCGTGAAGCCGGAGCGGCCGGTGGGCCTGTTCGCGGGCTACCTCAACGACGACGCGGCCAACGCGGCCAGCAGCCGGGGGGACTGGTACGTCACCGGCGACCGCGCGGTGCGCGACGCGGACGGCTACCTGTGGTTCGTGGGGCGCTCCGACGACGTCATCAAGACGTCCGGCTACCGCGTGGGTCCCTTCGAGGTGGAGTCCGCGCTGATTGAGCACCCGGCGGTGGCGGAGTCCGCCGTCATCGGCGTGCCGGACGACAAGCTGGGCCATCGCATCAAGGCGTACGTGCTGCTCACGCCGGGCCACACGCCGTCACCCCAGCTCGCGCAGGAGCTGCAGGACTTCGTGAAGAAGACCACGGCGCCCTACAAATACCCGCGCGAGATTGAGTTCGTCACGGAGCTGCCCAAGACGGTGAGCGGGAAGATCCGCCGCGCCGAGCTGCGCGCCACCCAGAAGCACTGAGCGGCGCGCAGGGCAGGGGACTACTTCAGCCAGTCCGAGTGCACGAAGCCGGCGTCGGGCTTGTCCCGGCGCTGGTAGGTGTGCGCGCCGAACGCGTCGCGCTGGGCCTGGGTGAGGTTCTGCGGCAGCTCCGGGCTGCGGTAGCTGTCCATGTACGCCAGGCTGCTGCTGAACACCGGCACGGGGATGCCCGCCATCGTCGCGGCGCCCACGAGCTTGCGCCACGCCGGGGCCATCTTCTCCAGCACCGGCGCGAACGCTTCGGACACCAGGAGATTCGGCAGCGTGGGCTGCTGCTGGAAGGACTCGCGCAGCGGGGTGAGCAGCTTCGCGCGGATGATGCAGCCGCCCCGCCAGATGCGCGCCATCTCCGCCAGCGACACGCCCCACTTGTACTCGTCCGACGCCGCCTGGATGAGCCGCATGCCCTGCGCGTACGTCACCACGCGCGCGGCGTAGAGCGCGTCATGCGCCCACGAAGCCAGCTCCTTCTTCTCCTCCGAGGACAGGGAGATGGCGGGGCCGTGGAGCTTCTTGCTCGCGGCCACGCGCTCGTCCTTGCGCGAGGACAGGTTGCGCGCGTCCAGCGCGGCCGCGATGGAGGGCACCGGCACGCCCAAATCCAGGGCCACCTGCACCGTCCACTTGCCCGTGCCCTTCTGGCCGGCCTTGTCCAGCACCATGTCCACCAGCGGCTTGCCCGTCTCCGGGTCGCGCTTGCGCAGCACCTTGATGGTGGTCTCCAGGAGGAACGACTCGGCGATGCCCTCGTTCCACTTGGAGAACAGGTCGGCCAGCGTCGCGGTGTCCAGGCCCAGGCCGCGGTGGAGCACGTCGTACGTCTCCGCGAGCAGCTGCATGTCCGCGTACTCGATGCCGTTGTGCACCATCTTCACGAAGTGGCCCGCGCCCTCCGGACCCACGTGGGTGACGCACAGGCCCTCTTCGCTGCGCGCGGCGATGGCCTCCAGCACCGGCTGCACCAGCGCGTACGCGTCCTTGGGGCCGCCGGGCATGATGGACGGGCCGTTGCGCGCGCCCTCTTCACCGCCGGACACGCCGATGCCCAGGAAGTGGAAGCCCTTCTCCTTGCACAGGGCCTCACGGCGGCGCGTATCCAGGTACCAGGAGTTGCCCGCGTCCATGATGACGTCGCCGGGCGACAGCAGGGGGAACAGCCGGCCCATCATCTCGTCCACGGGGGCGCCGGCCGTGATCATCAGGAGGATGCGGCGTGGGCGCTCCAGGCCGGCGACGAACTTCTCCAGCTCCGGGAAGCCCTGCAGGGCCTGCTTCGGATTCGCCTGCTGGACCTTCTGGATGCTCTCCGGGTGGCGGTCCCATACGGCGACGCTGAAGCCGTGGTCCGCGATGTTGAGGGCCAGGCTCGCGCCCATGACGCCCATGCCCGCCACGCCGAACTGCGCCGGCTTCGTCTGTGTGCTCATCGTCCCCTCCAGAGGGCCCGCCTCACCCGTGGGCGGCGGGATCCAACATCCACTGCGTGTTCGTCACGTGCGACGCGGGCAGGGACATATCCCCCGCGAGGATGCGCCGCATGGCGTCCCGCTTGCCCTCGCCGGCCACCAGCCCCAGCACCGCCCCCGCGCCCTGGAGCACGGGGAACGTCAACGTCATCCGCCACGGCGGCGGCTTCGCGCTCTGCTCCACCGCCAGCACCCGCCGCGTGCGCTCCTGGAGCGCCGGATGGCCGGGCATGAGGCTCGCGGTGTGGCCGTCCTCGCCCACGCCAATGAGCACCACGTCCAGCTTCGCGGGCAGCGTCTTCTCGTAGTCGCGCGCGGCGGCGTCGCGGTCCGTGCGCTCGCCCTGCATGCGGAACACCTGCGCGTCTGGCAGCTTCAGCGGCTCGAGCAGCGACTCCTTCACCAGCAGGTAGTTGCTGTCCTTGTGGTCCGGCGGCACGAAGCGCTCGTCCACGAAGTACACGTCCACGCGCTCCCAGGGGAGCTTGTGGTCCGCGAGCAGCCGGTACGCGGGCTTGGGCGTGTTGCCGCCCGACAGCGCCAGGCTCACGCGCGCCTTCGTCGCGAGCGCCTTCGTAAGCTCGCGCGCCATCCAGTCCGCGGCCTCGCGGGCGAGCCGCTCCGGGGGGACGACGAGGGGCTGGCTCATAGCGTGGACCACCGTCGGCCGTTCTTCGAGGGCAGCGCGTCCGCGGCGTCAGGGCCCTTGCTGCCCTTGGCGTAGGTGTGGACCGTGCCGCCCGCGTCCGTCTCCAGCGCCTGGAGGATGGGCGTGATGTAGCCCCACGCCTGCTCCACGCTGTCCTGGCGCGCGAAGAGGGTGGCGTTGCCGCGCATGCAGTCCAGCAGCAGCCGCTCGTACGCCTCCGGCACGGGCTTCTTGAAGCTCTCCGCGTAGTCCATGTCCATGGTGACGCCGCCGATGTTGACGTCCTCGCCGGGAATCTTGGACTCGAAGGACAGCGCGATGCCTTCGTGCGGCTGGATGCGCAGCGTGAGCACGTTGGGCTGCAGCCGCTGGCAGGTGGCGCCGCCGCCGCTGAACAGGCCGATGGGCACCGACTTGAAGTGGATGGACACCTCCGTCAGGCGCTTCTTCAGGTTCTTGCCCGCGCGCAGGTAGAAGGGCACGCCCTGCCAGCGCCACGAGTCGATGTTCATCTTCATCGCCACGTAGGTCGGCGTGCGCGAGCCCTTCTTCACGCCCTTCTCTTCCTGGTAGCCCTCGTACTGGCCCACCACCACGTGCTGGGGAACCTCGCCGCCTTCAACGGGGCGCAGCGCGCGGAAGACCTTGTTCTTCTCGTCGCGGATGTCCTCCGCGGCGAAGGACACCGGCGGCTCCATGGCGCACAGGGCCAGCACCTGGAGCAGGTGGTTCTGCACCATGTCCCGGATGACGCCCGTCTCGTCGTAGAAGCCGCCGCGGCCCTCCACGCCAATGGCCTCGGCCGCGGTGATTTCCACGTGGTCGATGTGCTGGCGGTTCCAGAGCGGTTCGAAGATGGCGTTGGCGAAGCGGAACACCAGGATGTTCTGCACCGTCTCCTTGCCCAGGTAATGGTCGATGCGGAAGATCTGCTTCTCGTCCAGCGCCGAGCCCAGCGTCTTGTTGAGGGCCTTCGCGCTCTCCAGGTCGTGGCCGAAGGGCTTCTCGATGATGAGCCGGTGCCAGGGCTTCTGGCCGGGCTGCTCCTCACGCTTGAGCAGGCCCGCGCCAGAGAGGCTCTGGATGATCTGCGGGAACGTGGAGGCCGGCGTGGCCATGTAATAGAGCTGGTTGCCGTCCGTCTTGTGGCGCTTGGAGAGGTCCTGGAGCTTCTGGCCCAGGCGCTTGAAGGCCTCCGGGTCGTCGTAGCCGCCAGAGGCGGTCTCGATGGCCTCCACGAAGCGCTTCAACGCGGCCTCATCCAGGGGCTGCGTGCGGGCGAACTTCTTCAGGCCCTCCTTCACGTGCTCGCGGAAGGGGCCGTCCTCCAGCTTGGAGCGGCTGTAGGCGACGATGGCGAAGTTCTCGGGGAGCAAGCCGGCGCGGGCGAGCTCGAAGAGGGCCGGGAATAGTTTGCGTTCGGCCAGGTCGCCCGTGGCGCCGAAGAGGACCAGGGTGCAGGGGTCCGGGCGCCCAGCGCTGAACACCGGCTCGCCTTCACGGGGATGGGTTTCGATGTGAACTCCCTGCGCGTCCATGCGGTTCTCCCTCCGGGTTCGTCGGGCACCTTAAGGCGCTAATCTGGCGGCCCTGCAAGCGCATTGCAGGAGAATGATGCGGGCCTGACGTCTTGCCTGCCCCGGCGCTCGGGTGCTCCTCCGGCTTACCGAAGGCTCCACTCGAACTCCTTCGGAGGGCGCGCGGGCGGCCGGGCCGGGCGTGAGCTGGCTGCCTGGAACGTGGTACTCCTGACGGACCGGACGCCCCCGGCGTCGCGCTGAACGGAAGCTCCTCCTCTCGCATGCGCTACGTCGTCTCGCTGTGGTTCTTCGCGCTGTTCCTGGTCACCGCGCCCATCCTCTTCACGTTGGGCGCGGTGTTGTTCGTGGTGGCGTACCCGTTGGACCCGAACCGTCAGTGGCTGCACGTGCTGGTGTGCCGGTGGTGCTACGGGCTGTGGCTGCACGCGTCCCCCGGCTGGCGCGTGCGGGTGGAGGGACGGGAGCTGTTGCCCAAGGGGCCCTGCGTCTACGTCGTCAACCACCAGTCGTTCGCGGACATCCTGGCGGTGATGGGGTTGTTCACGCCGTACAAGTTCGTGGCGAAGGCGTCACTGTTCCGCACGCCGCTGGTGGGCTGGATGATGACGCTCCTGGGCTACGTGCCCATCGTGCGCGGCAGCTCCACGTCCATGGAGCAGCTGTTGGGCCCGTGCCGCCGGTGGCTCCGCAAGGGCATCCCGGTGCTCATCTTCCCGGAGGGCACCTATTCGCCCGGGGAGCTGCTGCCCTTCAAGCGCGGCGCGTTCCAGCTGGCGCTGGAGGAGCACGTGCCGGTGGTGCCGGTGCTGGTGCGTGGCACGCGGGAGCTGGTGGATGGGGACGGGCCGTGGATGAGCCCTCGCGCCACCGTCACGGTGCAGGTGATGCCGGCGCTGCCTCCGGAGACGTTCGGGCCGGATTCGGCGGCCCTGGCCACGCGCGTGCGCGAGCAGTACGTGGAGGCGCTCGCGCGGGTGGGCTGAAGGAGCACGGACGCGGTAGCGTGAAGGTCATGCGCCACCTGCTCCTGTGCTGGCTCGGGGTCTGTCTGTCTTCCACGGCATGGGCGGGGACTCCTGCCCTTCCAACGCCTTTGCCGGAGGCGGGAATCCCCGACCCCTTGCACCTGGTGCTGTCCGTGTCGTCGTTGAGGGTGGTGGAAGGGGGCACGGCGTCCTTCAGCGTGGCGTTGGCCGGCTTCGCGTGGCCTGGCGACCCGGGTGAGTCGCTCACCGTCACGGTGGAGCGGACGGACGGCGACGCGGACCTCACGGTGCGGGAAGGGGCGTCGCTCACGTTCGACCCGGCCATCTTGGAGCCCCAGGAGGTGGTGCTGGCGGCCGCGAAGGATGCGGACAACGAGGACGGCACGGCCACCTTCACGCTGTCCGCGCCGGGCCTGGAGTCGCTCACCCTCGTCGTGACGGAAGCGGATCAGGACCCGCTGGCTCCGGTCTTCACCACCGTGCCCGTCACCCGGACCGTGACGTACTTCCCCTATCGGCTCAGCGTGCACGCGCGCGGACGGCCCGCGCCGACGTATGCCCTGCGCACCGCGCCTCAGGGGATGAGCCTGGATGCGCTGGGCAACCTCACGTGGATACCTACTGAGCTGGGGGAGGTGGACGTGGTGGTGGTGGCGAGCAATGGGCTGCAACCCGATGCGGAGCTGTCCTTCCGGCTCGTCGTGGGGCAGGACCAGCCCCCTCTGGCCCGTATCGTCGCCCCGCTCCAGGACGAACGGCTGTCAGGGCCCCTGGCCGACTTCTCCTGCGAGTGCATCGACGACGTGGGCTGCGCGCGCGCGGATTTCCGGGTGGATTGGCTGTTGCTGGAGACACGCGAGGGCCCGGGGCCCACCTACTCCGTGGGGGGCGCTCCCGGCCGCTGGGACATCTCGGGGCTCAAGCCCGGGCCCCACTTCCTCGATGTCGTCGTGACGGACTCGTTGGGACGCGAAACCCTGGGCGAGACCGTCACCGTGTGCATCGCTTGCCCCGAACCCGATGCGGGAACGGCGGTGGATGCGGGGCCCATCGGGTTTGGGGACGAGGGCAACGACATCATCGACCCCTGGAGCTGTGACTGCGCGACCACCGGTCTGGCTCCGGCGGCGTGGGTGGGGCTGGGCCTGCTGGGGCTGCGCGCCCGGCGTCGTCGGAACTGACGCAACGCCGGACGCGGCTCAGGCGTGCTCGGAGCCGGGCAGCTCTTCGTCCATCCGTGACGTCTCCGCGTGCGGCGAGGCCTCCACGGCGTTCGTCGCGGGGGCGGCCTCGGTGACGGCGCGGGCCAGGTCGTGGGGCGCGCGGAGCAACGCCTCCAGCGCGGCGGCGCTCGCGGGGACGCCGCGCTGCTCCACCTGGAGCCAGCCGCCCTTGATGCTCACGCGGCGGTGGCCCTTGAGTCCCAGCAGGCGCTGACGCACGCCCGGATCCAGGATGATGGGGCGCGCTTCCGGCGCCAGCCCCTCCACCTGGAAGGCCGCGTCCAGCTCCGCGTCACCCACCACCTCGTCGCGAGGCGTGGCGGCGCCGGGAATCTTGTCCTCGGGGCGCTCGTGCTCCAGCAGCAGGTCCGCGGGCAGCGCGCCCTCCAGGTCCAGCCGCAGCACCGTCACGGTGTGGCGCTTCTTGCTGCTCGCGCCGCGCTTGCCCGTGGCCAGGAGCAGCGCCCGCCCTTGGTAGCGCCCCTGCACTTCCATCCGCCGATCCGCGATGGAGAGGCCGTGCGCCTTCGCGAACACCTCCCACGCGGCGCGCTGGCGGCGCTTGAGCTGGAACAGCGTGGCGAGGACCAGGGCGCCCAGGACGAGCAGGGACGCGAGGATGCCGAGCGGAGAGAAGACACCGGAAAGCATGACGGCGCATTGTGCACCGGCCACGCGACGCGTGAACCATCAATCCGATCGCGGATGCACCTCCGTGCGCCGGGCAGGCTTGCTGCATGGGTGCGTGGACCTGGGGGAAGGGATGCCGCGCGCATGCAAACGTGTGGAATCCCACGTGGCTCGCGTTCCTTCACGCGCATGCGCCCTGCGCGGAGTGCACGCATGGCGCAGGCCCCTCATGCCACGGGTGTGCCCCGCCGGGTCGTGCGGCCCGCGTGCGGAGGCTCCGTGGCGCGTGGGGTGGGGAGGATGGGACGCGTCGGGCAGGCCACGGATGCAAGCTCGCGGAATGACGCCCTTTTTCGACAATGTCAGAGGGGGCGGGTAAGGG
>NZ_RAWF01000178.1:0-20646 GCF_003612075.1 Corallococcus sp. CA041A | reverse complement strand
CGCGGGTGCCGGGGGGGCGGCGGGCCCTGGCGGCGCGCCTGAGTTCGGATCGGAAGGCTCGGACATCGGCGGTGCCTAGTTGGCCACGGCGGGCATGTCGCTGCTGTTGTGGCCGGCGAGCCGCGTGTTGCGGTTCGACTGGATCGACTGCTGGATGTCCGCCTCCGTCATGCCGGACGACAGCGTGATCGTCGTGGACGTCTTCTGGCCCGTCTCCACGTCACACGCGGACACGTTCACCAGACCGTCCGTGTTGATCTCGAACGTCACTTCGATCTTCACCTCGCCGCGATACCCGATGCGGAAGCCCGAGAACTCGAACTCGCCCAGCATCTCGCACTCCTCGGCGCGGTTGGACTCACCCTGGTACACGCGGATCTTCACCTTCTCCTGCCCGTCGCGGCTGGTGGTGAAGGTCTTCGACCGGTCGATGGGCACCGGCGTGTTCTTGTCGATGATCTTCTCCGTGTACCCACCCACGGTTCCAATCCGCAGCGTCAGCGGCGTGACGTCCACCAGGAACGTCTCCGTCTTGCTGTCCAGCAGCGCGTGCGACTGGAGCGCGGCGCCCATGGCCACGACCTGATCCGGGTTGATGCCCTCCATCGGCTCCCGCTGGAAGTAGTGCTTCACCGAGTTGCGGATGATGGGCAGCCGCGTGGGCCCGCCCACCAGGATGACCGCGTCGATGTCCGCCGCCGTCAACCGCGCGCTCTGCAGCGCTTCATCGCAGACCTTGAACGTGCGCTGCACCAGGTCCATCACCATCCGGTTGAACTGGTCCTGGTTGAGCGTGTTGCGCAGGTCCATCACGTTGCCGTTGGCGTCCTGGCAGATGCCCGAGCAGAGGATGTCCGCGGTGCCGAACTGGCCCACGTCGATCTTCGCCTTCTCCGCCGCGTCCTTCAGCATCTGCAGGCAGTACTTGTTCTGCCGCAGGTCCAGGCGCGTGCGGTTGAGGAAGTCGTCCGCCATCCACGTCATGATGCGGTCGTCGAAGTCGTCGCCGCCCAGGTACGTGTCACCGGCCGTGGCCAGCACCTCGAAGACGTCCTTGCCGATCTCCAGGATGGACACGTCGAACGTGCCGCCGCCCAGGTCGTAGACGACGACGCGCTGGTTGACGTCCCGGCCAAAGCCATACGCCAGCGCCGCCGCCGTGGGCTCATTGAGGATGCGCAGGACTTCCAGCCCCGCGATGCGGCCCGCGTCCTTCGTCGCCTGGCGCTGGTTGTCGTTGAAGTAGGCGGGGACGGTGATGACCGCCTTGTGAACCTCGCGGCCCAGATACGTCTCCGCGACGGCCTTCATCTCCTTGAGCACCAGCGCGGAGATCTCCGGCAGCGAATAGCTGCGCTCCCGCACGCCGATGCGCACCGAGTTGTTGTCGCCCTCGACGATGCGGTAGGGCATCACCGCCTGCGCCTTCTTCACCTCGTCGGAGAAGTAGTAGCGGCCGATGAGGCGCTTGGCCGAGTACACCGTGTTCTCGGGGCTGGTGATGATGTTCTTCTTCGCCGCGTTGCCTACCAGCACGGACCCTTCCTCCAGGAAGGACACGCACGAGGCATGCGTCGTCTCGCCCCACTCGTTGGGGATGACCGTGGGCTGGCCTTCATGGACGACCGACACGCATGAGTACGACGTGCCCAGGTCGATGCCGATTGCGATGTCGTCCGCCATTCCGTCTCCGGTGAAGACCTGCACCCCGATTCCTCTGGGAGAGGGCTGTCGGGAAGCGCACGGAGGTTAGGCTCCACGCACTGGGGTGTCAATTCAATGCCTGATCAAATGCCAGCCATTTCAAGGGCTTAGCGCCAGAGCAGGGGAGCGGGTTCGCGGCGCTGAACCGGGGTCCCATGGACCTTATTTCTAGGGGTGAAGGGGGGAAGTCACCATGTCCGCCATCCTCGCCGCCCTGTCGTCGGACCCCAACCTCCTCCGGTGCGAGCTGCACCGGCTGGCCGGGCAGGTCGTCCTCCGCCCGGAAGCGCGCGCCAATGCCCTGGGGGTGGGCTCCTATGCCCAGGAGGAGGTCCTGCTGCGACGCCTGGCGCCGGACCGGGACCTCACGCTGGACGACCTGGGGCCGCCACACGAATCGGAGGCGGTGCTCTTCCACTCGAACCGGCTGCCGCTGGGCCTGTCGCCCGAGGACAACACCCAGCCCTTCCGGGCCCGCCACTGGTTGTTCGCCCACCAGGGCCCAGTGCCAGACTTCGAGCCCCTGCGTGCCTTGCTGCTGTCTCGCGTGCCGGAGCACCTCCAGCGGCTGGTACGCGGCCCCACCGACAGCGAGGTCCTCTTCGTCCTCTTCCTCACGCACCTGCGTGGGCTGGGGCGCACGGATGATCCGCGCCTGGAGCCTGCCGTGGCCGGCCGCGTGCTGCGCGACACGGTGCTCGAGGTGGAGGCCGCGTTCGTTCAGGCCGGGCAGCGGCGCATGCCCCCGCTCAACATGGTCGCCACCAATGGCGCCGTGCTGGCCGCCACCCGCCGAGGCGAGGCCCCGCTGTACTACACGCGCCTGGAGGGCAGCGCGGAGTGCGCTCACTGCGGCGTGACTCCCACGACTCCGGAGACGCATCCGGAGGTGGGCGCGCACCGTCGCCGCCGCACGGTGGTGGTGGCCAGCCACGTGACGCGCACGCAGGGCTGGGTGGAGCTGCCGCAGGGCACGACGCTGACGGTGGGCGCGGACCTCCAGGTCCAGCACCTGCCGCCGGGCTGAGGAAGGCCGCTACGGACCGCCGAAGAAGGAGACCTCCAGGAAGCGCACGTAGAGGTTGCAGGCGGCGTGGAAGAGCGAGCAGCCGACGAGGGTTCCGGTGCGCTCGCGCATCCAGCCGAAGAGGAGGGCGGGGAAGAACACCGCCAGCCGCCACGTCTGGAAGATGGCCAGGTGGCCCAGCGCGAAGAGGAGCGCCGTCACCCAGAAGGCGCGCCCCAGCCGAGCGCCCAGCACCACGCGCCCCTGGGGCCAGGCGTCGCGCAGGCGGGCCTGGATGTAGCCCCGGTAGAAGAACTCCTCCGGCAGGGCCACGACGAAGAGTTGATCAATCACCCACTCGCCGAAGCGCGGGGGCAGGCGCGGCTGGAAGTGGCCTTCGCCGATGATGGGCGTCAGGTGGCGCGCGAGCGCGGGCGGCAGGTGTGGCACCACCTCCACGAAGGCGGCGAAGCCCGCGAAGAACAGCGGCCCCACGATGGCGCACATCACCAGGAACAGCCGCACGTCCTGCTTCCACGCGCGCAGGGTGAGGCCGTAGTCGCGGTAGTCCTCGTCGCGCCAGCGCATGGGGATGAGCGGCAGGTAGAGGAAGCCCACCGTGGCCACCAGCTTGGGCACGCTGGTGCCCCCGGCGATGAGGAACGCCGCGATGATGCCCAGGAAGCCCAGCGCCCAGAGGCCCATCGCCTCCTGCACCGCGCTCACCTTGAACGGTGGCCCCGAAGGCCGGCTCATGGCACGTCCGCCGAGGCGAGCTCCGCCTTCACCGCGGACAGGGGCAGGGCGCGGACACCACGGCCCCGGCGCTCGACGACGAGGCCCACCAGCCGCCCGTCCCCGTCGTACAGCGGGCTGCCGGGCGCGAGCGTCAGGTCCACGTCGAAGAACGGCGCGGGGGCGACCTTCGCCACCGCGGCCTTGGGCGTGTCCCGCTGGCCCTTCTTGCGCGCGGGCATGACCCCCACCACCCAGCGGCCCGCGAGCCCCTCCGGCACCAGCCGCACCGGCGCCGCGGGCCACGTGCCCTGGGGGCCCGCGACCACCGCGACCTGGAGCGCCGCGCTGGAGAGCACCACGCGCGCCATCAGCGCGTTGCCCGCGTGCACCACCTGGGCGGAGTCGGGACCCACGAGTGACACGGCGGTGAGCACCTGGCCGTCCGCGCCCACGATGATGCCGGGGCCCGCGTTCTGGGGACCGCGCACGCGCACGGACGAGCGGGCGTGCAGCTCCAGCACGCGCTGGAGGTCGGCGCGCGACGGACGGGCCTCCGCGCTGGCCCGCGAGGGCAGGGCCAGGAGGAGACAGAGGAGGACGGGGAGGACCGGGCGGAACATCTTCGCGCCCGGAAGCCTATCAGCGCTCCCGCAGGGCGGCGAGGAAGCTCTCCGCGGACCGGGTGTTGAGGATGTCCTTCTTCCTCGCCCAGCCCCGGCGCGCCGTGGCCACCGCGAAGGCCAGGTTCTTCAGGTCGTCCTGACGGTGCGCGTCGCAGCTCACCACCAGCTTCACCCCGCGCCCCACGGCCTGCCGCACGTACTCGGACTTGATGTCCAGACGCGCCGGCTTGCCGTTGATCTCCACCGCGACGCCGCGCTCGCGGGCTCGCTCCAGCACCTCCTCCATGCGCAGCGCGTACGGCTCGCGGCTCTGGATGAGGCGCCCGGTGGGGTGTCCCAGGATGTGCAGGTGCGGGTTGTCCAGCGCGGCCAGCACCCGGCGCGTCATCTGGTCCTCGTCCATGGAGTGGCGCACGTGGATGGACGCGATGACGACCTCCAGCTGCTCCAGCACGCTGTCCGCGTAGTCCAGGGCCCCCGACTCCAGGATGTCCACCTCGATGCCCTTGAGCAGCCGCATGCCGGGCACCGCCGCGTTCACGCGGTCGATCTCCTCCCACTGCCGCTTGAGGTCGTCCACCTTGAGGCCGCCCGCGTGGATGGCCGCCTCGCTGTGCTCGGTGATGGTGAGGTACTTGAGCCCCAGGGCCTGGGCCGCGCGCGCCATCTCCTCCAGCGTGTTGCGGCCGTCGGACCAGGTGCTGTGCGCGTGCACCGCGCCCTGCACGTCCTCCAGCGTCACCAGGTCCTCCGGCAGCTTCCCGGCCCTGGCGGCCTCCACCTCGCCGTTGTCCTCGCGCAGCTCCGGCGGCACCTCCTGCATGTCCAGCAGCCGGTACAGCGTCGCCTCGTCGGGGACGGGGACCTTGGTGCCGTCCTCGCGGTGCACGCCCCACTCGGAAATCTTGAGGCCCTTCTCGTGGCCCAGGTTGCGCAGCCGGATGTGGTGCGCCTTGGAGCCGGTGAAGTGGTGCAGCGCGGTGGCGAAGTCCTCGTCCGGCAGCACGCGCAGGTCCACCTGGAGGTCGCCCTGCACCATGCGCACGGAGCACTTGCTTTCGCCCTTGCCAATCACCGTGGCCACGCCCGGCGCGTTCGCGAGCGCGTCCAGCACCGGCCCTGCTTCCTTCGCGGAGGCGATGAGGTCCACGTCGGACACCGTCTCCGCGCGACGGCGCACGCTGCCGCCCAGGCTTGCTCGCACCACGCCTGGGGCCTGGCGGATCCGCTCCAGCAGGCCCTCCGCGATGGGGAGCGCGTCACCCAGCAGCTTTCTTTCGCCGCGAGCGCGCCGGTACACGGCGATGCCGTCCAGGAGCTTCGCCTCGCTCTTGGCGCCAAAGCCCTTGAGCGCGCGCACGCGGCCGTCGCGGCAGGCGAGCTCCAGGTCCTCGATGCTGCCCACCTGGAGCGTGCTCCACAGGGCCGCCACCTTCTTCGGCCCCACGTCCGGCAGCTTCATCAGCTCCAGCAGGCCGGCGGGGAACTGGGCCTTCAGCTCCTCGAACGCCGTCATGCGGCCGGTCGTCACCAGCTCGGTGAGCTTCTCGGCGAGCCCCGGGCCGATGCCCTGGAGCTCCTGCAGGCGGCCCTCGGTGACGATGGCGCCCAGGTCCTGCGGCAGGTTCGCGATGCGGTCCGCGCCAATGTCGTAGGCGCGGACGCGGAAGCCGCTCTGCCCCTGGAGCTGGAGCAGGAGGGACATGTCCCGGAGGAGCTGGGCAACGGCCGCCTTGTCGGTGAGCACGGCGATGGAGGGTGTCACGTCAGGAGTCACGGTCGGGAAATTAATGCCGGGGGAACGGGGGTGCAGGCCCGGACGGGTTGTGGGAAAAGGAACGCAATGACGAAGATCAAGCTGGGCCCCGCGGACTTCGCCGAGAGGGAGATGCGGGGCTACGAAATCGGCAAGCGCAACGTCTGCATCGCGAAGATCCAGGGCCGTTACAAGGGCCTTGATGACTGGTGCAACCACGCCGGATGTCTGCTGTCGGGCGGACGCATCGAGGACAACATGGTCGTGTGCCCCTGCCATGAGGTCGGCTTCGACATGGACTCGGGAAAGAACGCGACTTCGCCCGGCGTCTGTGATGACCAGCCGACGGTGCAGCTCACGGTCGAGGACGGAACGCTCGTCGTCGACCTGCCCGACGTTTGAGCCTTCCCTCTTCAGGAGCGTCCACCATGGGACACGACGGACACGATCACGACCATGACCACGGTCATGGCCATCACCCCCCCCACGGTCATTCGCATGACCACGGCCACGGTCATTCGCACGACCACGGTCATGACCACGGCCACTCGCACGACCACGGGCACTCGCACGAGGGCTCCCCGGTGGCGGCGGAGCACAAGTCGCGCGCGCCGGTACATGTCAGCGCGTACGTGGTGACGTGCTCGGACAGCCGGGACGAAGCGCACGACGGCAGCGGGAAGGACCTGCGCGAGGGTCTGGCCGCCGCGGGGCACACCGTCGCCGGGCACACGGTGGTGAAGGATGAGCCGGAGGCCATCCGGGGCGCGCTCGCGCAGGCGCAGGCGGCGGGGGCCCGCGCGGTGCTCTTCACGGGAGGCACGGGCATTGGCCGGCGCGACTGCACGGTGGAGACGCTGCGCGCGCTCTTCGAAAAAGAGCTGCCCGGCTTCGGTGAGCTGTTCCGCATGCTGTCGTTCCAGCGCATCGGCAGCCCCGCGATGATGTCGCGCGCCACGGCGGGCACGTACCAGGGGATGATCCTCTTCGCGCTGCCGGGCTCGCCGCAGGCGGTGCGGCTGGCACTGGACGCGCTCATCCTCCCGGAGCTGGGCCACGCGGTGCGCGAGCTCACGCGTTAGGACTGGACGCGTGATGAAGAAGCGCCGTGTCGCGCACACCGGCTTGAGCACCCAGGCGGCCGACCTCCTGCGTCCCCGCCTGGATGCCTTCCTGGCCTCAACGGACCAGAAGGCGCGCATCGGGTTCGACCCGGTGGAGTTTCCCCACCGCTACACGGATCCACGCGATGTGGAGGTCAGCGCGCTGCTCGCGGCGGCGCTGGCCTACGGGCGCGCGGACCTCTTCCGCCCGAAGGTGGACGCGCTCCTGAAGCAGATGGGGCCGTCACCCGCGGCCTTCGTGCGTGCGCTGGACGTGAAGGGCGCGAAGGCGCTGCTCACGGGCTTCGTGTACCGCTTCAACGTGGGCACCGACCTCGCGGTGCTGCTGCTGGGCATGGGCCGCGCGCTGCGCGAGCACGGCAGCCTGGAGGCCCTGTTCGCGCGGGGCTTCCAGGCGAGCGGCACGCTGCACGGGGCGATTTCAGCCTTCACCGCCGCGCTGCGGGACGTGCCCATGGGCGCGCTCCGCAAGGCCATGGGACCAGAGAAGGGGCTGCATCACCTGCTGCCCTCGCCGCTGGGGCCGGGCGCGGCGAAGCGCCTCAACCTGTACCTGCGGTGGATGGTGCGCGGACCTGACGCGGTGGACTTCGGCATCTGGAAGCAGGTGCCCGCGTCAGCACTGCTGGTCCCACTGGACACGCACATCGGACGCATGGCGCTCCACCTGGGCCTCACGCAGCGCACCGACCTCACCTGGCGTACGGCGGAGGAGGTGACGGCATCGCTGCGGGCGCTCGATCCCGAGGACCCCGTCCGCTACGACTTTGCTTTGTGCCACTACGGAATGAGTGGCGCCTGCCCGGCGAAGACGCTGCCCCAGCACTGTGAGCGTTGTTCGCTCCTACCTTCCTGCAAGGTAGGCCCCCAAGTCATCGCGCGCGGTTCACTGCAATTCTGAGTCCCACCCGACCCGGAAATGGGCTACGGGCAGTCCGCGCGGCCCCGCGTTGACGGGTTGGCGCGGTCAAGGCTGCAATGCGGTCGGGCGACGCGGGAAAATTGATCCTGCGGGGCACGAGGAGCGACGCGGTGCACGCAATGCTGGTGGCGGTTCCAGCCCCGGTGGCCCAGGACGTGGAGCGCGACCTTTGCGCCACGGCCGAGGGGCGTGCCTGTCGAGTGATCCGCGTGGAGTCCCCGCCGGAGCCGCTGCCCGAAGGACTCCTCGTTCTCTGGGACCACGGCGGTCCGCTGGAGGCCGTGAAGGCGCGCTGCCAGTGGGCACACGCGCGGCGGCTGCCGACGCGGACCTGGCTGGTCGTGCTGACGAAGCGCGAGGGCGAGGAGGCGGAGGCGCTGGTGGCCGCGGGCGCGGACGAGTGCGTGGCGCCGCCCGGCACGCGCTGGGGCGCGAGGCTCGTGGCGCTGCGGCGCAGATCCGCGGACGGGGACGCGCAGGCGCTCCGGCGAGCGCGCGACATGTTCCAGGGCGCGCTGGACGCGGTGCCGGAGCCGCTGTTCATCAAGGACCGAGAGCACCGGCTCGTGGCGGTGAACGGCGCCTACTGCCGCCTGCTGGATCAATCCGCTGAAGCGCTGCGGGGCACGGTCTCCTCGGCGCAGGTGCCACCGCACGAGGCGGAGGCGTCATGGCGCCAGGACGAGCGCGCCTTCACCACCGGGCAGACCGTGGAGGACGAGGGCTCCTTCACCGACGCCAAGGGCCGCTCGCACGAGGTGCTCACGCAGCGGGCCGCGTACATGCTGCCCAACGGCGAGCGCTTCCTCGTGGGGCTGGTGCGCGACGTCACCGAGCGCTCCCGCCAGGAGACGCAGCGGCGCCTGGCGGAGCGGATGACGTCCGTGGGTACGCTGGCCGCGGGCGTCGCGCATGAAATCAACAACCCGCTCTCCTACGTGACCTCCAACCTGGCCTACCTCTGGGAGCGCGTCGCGCAGCCGGTGCTTCCGGTGCCGACCGAGCAACTGGAGGAGCTGCGGCAGGTGGTGGCGGAGGCGCTGGAGGGCGCGGGGCGGGTGCGCTCCATCGTGCGCGACCTGCGGACGTTCTCGCGCACGGAGGAGGAGCAGCACGGGCCGGTGGATGTTCGGCGCGCGGTGGAGAACGCGGTCAAGCTGATGCGCGACGACCTCCAGCACCGCGCGTGCATGGCGTGCGACCTGGAGCCGGTGGCCGCGGTGCATGGCAACGAAGGCCGGCTGGCGCAGGTCGTCACGGGCCTGCTGACGAACGCGCTCCAGGCCTTCGGCGATAGGGCTCCGGAGGAGAACCTGATCAAGCTGCGCGTGCGTCCGGGCCGCGAGGGCCACGTGCTCATCGAGGTGGAGGACAACGGGCACGGGATGCCCGCGGAGGTGCGCCAGCGCATCTTCGACCCGTTCTTCACCACGCGCTCGCCCAAGGGCGGCACGGGCCTGGGCCTGTCCATCTGCCTCACGCTGGTGCACGCGATGGGCGGCCACATCGAGGTGGCCAGCGAAGAGGGGCAGGGCAGCCTCTTCCGCGTGGAGCTGCCGGCGCTCACGTTGCCGCCCGAAGCGCTCAAATCCGCGCAGGCCACCCCGGCCGTGACGGAGGCGCCCCCGTCGCAGTCGGTGCGCACGACGCGAGACCTGCGCCGGTTGCTGCTCATCGACGACGAGCCCGCGGTGGGCAGCGCGGTGAGCCGCCTCTTGCGCAACCTCTACGAGGTGCACGTCATCCAGGACGCACGCGAGGCCCTGAAGCGTCTGTCGCACGGCGAGAAGTTCGACGCCATCATCTGCGACCTGATGATGCCGGGCATGAGCGGCATGGACTTCCTGGTGGAGCTGGAGCGGCTGGCGCCGGAGCTGGCGCCGCGCACCGGCCTGATGACGGGCGGGGTGAACCCGCTGGCCCGCGAGTTCGTGGGCCGCCGCGCGAGAGAGTTGCTGGAGAAGCCCTTCGAGCGCGACCAGCTGTGCACCTTCGTCGAAACGCTGATGCAATGAAGCACCGGACTCGCTGGACGCTGGGGGCCGTGCTCGCGGCCCTGTTGCTCGCGGTCGTCTTCCTGCTGCCGCCCGAGCTGCGAGGGCTGTCCTTCGTGCTGCGCGCGGCGGGCCTCCACGGCACCGCGGCCGATACCCTGGCCAGCTACGACACCCGGGCCTTTTCCGTCGCGGACCTGAGCGTGCCCACGCACCACGGGCGGGTGCGCGCGCGGCTCTACCGTCCGGACCGGCGCAAGGGCCGGCTCATCGTGCTCACCTCGGGCGTGCACGCCGCGGGCATCGACGAGCCCCGGCTGGTGAGCCTGGCGGAGAACCTGGCGATGAGCGGACATCCGGTGCTCACGCCGGAGCCCCCGGACCTGCTGCGCTACGAAATCACGCCGTGCCTGCCGGACATCATCGAGGAGACGGCGCTGTGGGCGCTGGGGCAGGAATCGCTGGCGCCAGAGGGGAAGGTGGACCTCTTCGGCATCAGCTTCTCCGGAGGACTGTCCGTCGTCGCCGCAGGCCGGCCCGCGCTGCGCGACAAGGTGGCCGCGGTGCTGTCCTTCGGGGGACACGGCGACCTGTCACGCGTGCTGTCCTTCCTGTGCACGGGTGTGCAGGCGGACGGGACGCACCGCAAGCCGCACGACTACGGCGTGGTGGTCATCCTGCTGAACGTGGCGGACCGGCTGGTGCCGCCGGAGCAGGTGGAGGCCTTGCGCGAGGGCGTCCTGAAGTTCATGCATGCGTCGCACCTGACGCTCGTGGACTCGAAGCAGGCGGAGGCCGCGTTCGCGGAGGCGCGCGCGATGGAGGCCACGTTGCCGGAGCCCGCCGCCACGCTGCTGCACCAGGTGAACACGCGTGACGTGGCCGCGCTGGGAGCCCGGTTGCTGCCCTTCGTGAAGGACTTCGCCGGGGACCCGTCGCTGTCGCCGGAGCGTTCCCCCGCGCCCCTGGCGCCGGTGTACCTGCTGCACGGGATGGACGACTCCGTCATCCCCGCCATTGAATCCACGCTGCTGGCGCGCGCGCTGGAGCCGCACACGCGCGTGCACCTGCGGCCCACGCCGCTCATCACCCACGCGGAGATGGACCGGCAGGCCAGCGCGGTGGACGCGCTGAAGATGGTGCGCTTCTGGTCGGCCCTCCTCGGCGAGTAGTGCGCCACCGCGCGACTTGACGTCCGAGCCCGGGAACGGGTGCCATGGCGGTCATGTCCGTGTCCCTCATGGTGTCGTTCGGGCTGGGTTGGCTGTTGGCGGCCGCGCCTTCGCAGGCGAAGCGAATCGTCCCGTGTACGCCGGACTCCGCAGATTGGAAGTCGGCGCGGGAGGAGTTGTCCGCGTTCGACGCGCGGATGGAGGCGCTCGCGGACGACGGCGAGGTGGTGGCGGCACAGGCCGGGATCCTGTCCCTGCTGGGCCACCGTTGCTTCCGGATTGCCCGCGAAGAGGAGGGGCTGGAAGCGCTGACCCAGAACGAGGAGGGCCCCGTGCCCGCGCTCGCGTTGAAGACGTGGTGGCGCGACGGGGGCAAGGCGTACTTCACGTCCCATCTGGAGCTGGGCGGTCCAGGGGCGCGGACCATCGTGATTCCGCCGGACGTTCGCGACGTGCTGTCGCGCGAGGCGTCACCGAAGCATTGGCTGGCCTCACTGCTGTGTCCCATGAAGGTGGGGGATTGCGGCGCGGAGACCGAGGCCTGGCGCGCGCGGGCGGAGAAGTCCTTCCGTCCGGAGAACCGTCGCCCCGGCACGTTCGACGAGGATGCGCAGACTCCCCCGGACTGCATGAAGGAAGCCCGGAAGCAGCCATCCCTCCATCGCTACAAGACGTGGCGAGCATGCCTGGCGCTCAGCCCGGGGGCGCGGCACGTTCTGCCCGTGCTTCCACTGGGACGCATCCGAGCGCCGACGGACGGCTGGCTGGTGATACGGGGCAGACGGGGGCATTACGCGTTCTGTGATCAGCTCGACGCCTACCACCTGGCGACGGGGGCCACGTACCGCTCGAGCAGTTGCTCCAACCTGGCGTTGAAGTCCGACGGCAAGGTGGACGTGGCGGGAACGGACGCCGCACGGCAGTCCGGTGTGAGGGTGGGGCGCGTGTCGCCGGAGCGGATCCGCGAACTGGTGTGGATGCTGTTGCTGGAGCCAGAGGTGAAGGACCGGGTGCAGGTGGAGGCCGTGCGCGTGCCGGTGCCGAAGGGCCTCCGCGTCGAGTGGCCCGCGACCGATGAACGGAGCGAGGGCGGAATCGCCGGTGGGGTCTTCGGAGGATCCACGGCGCAGACGACCTTGAGCTGGAAGTGGTTTCCTCCCGGGGGCGCGGAGCCCATGTCTGGCGATTTCAGGTTTCCCTACTCATGGGCTCCCGGCGAGGACCACGCGAACGTGCTCATGACCGAAGCCGAAGCCACGTTGCAGGAGGGCTGCCCTGCATTGCCCGTTCCGGTCCGGGAGCTCGACTTCACGCGAGGGCCCGGCGTCAATCGCGTCGACGCACCAGAGGGAGTGTCGAAGGTCCAGGACGCGCGGGTGGACGCGCTGCTCACCTGGAAGCCCGCGGCGGGATGCGTCCCGGGCAAGAACGGCGGGTGAGCTTCAGCGCGCTAACGATTGCAACACCAAGCATCGCGGAGGGCAGGCGTCCGGGCGTCACGCAGGCGACACGGCCTTCGGGGGATGGTGGCGCGGTGGGGGCGCCGGTTAAAGCTCTCGCCCCATGAGCGTCTGTCTCCCCGACGTCCTCCCCCACGAAGATGTCATCGACTACGTGCAGCGCCTGAGCGGCGGCTTTGATGCGCGCCTGTATCAGCAGGTGTTGGGCGCGGCGAATGCGTTCAAGGAAGGCGACGAGGCCATCGGCGTCGCGGCGGCGGACGAGGCTTCGCGGCGCAACGCACGGACCCTGTTGTCGCGCACGCAGCTGGACGACCTGCACGCGCATCCTCCGTTCGAGGACCGGATGTATGTCTTCAACCTGGAGGCGTGGGACGCGGCGCGCTGGAAGCGCGTGGCGGATTGGACGCTGGGCCAGCTCAAGGACTTCCTCCTCACCGCGCCGGAGCCCCAGGTGCATGACGTCCTGGGCGGGCTGCCGAGTGATGTCATCGCGTGCGTCGTGAAGCTGATGGACGACGCGGAGCTGAAGACAGTCGGTGGGCGCATCTTCCATCCGTTGCCGGGCAGCCGCGTGGGCGCGAAGGGCTATCTGGGTGCGCGCTTGCAGCCCAACTCGCCCACGGATCATCCGGAGGACATCTGCTGGCAGGTCCTCAACGGGTGGTCCTTCGCGGTGGGCGACGTGGTGCTGGGGACCAACCCCGTGTCCTCGGACGTGGCGTCGGTGGCCGCGGTGGAGTCCGCGCTGCACGACGTGCTGGTGACGTTCGGGTTGGAGGAGGTGATGCCCCACTGCGTGCTCTCGCACATCGACGTGCAGGCGCAGGTGGAGGCGATGCGGCCGGGCACCACGGGCATCTGGTTCCAGAGCCTCGGTGGAAACGAAGCGGCCAACCGCACCTTCGACGTGACGCTGGAGAAGATGGTGGCGCACGCGGCGTCGCGCACCGGCAAGTGGGGCCTGTACTTCGAGACAGGGCAGGGCGCCGACGCGACGAACGGGCACCACCACGGCACGGACATGCTCATCCACGAGTCGCGCAAGTACGGCTTCGCGCGAGCGCTCAAACGCCGCGTGGCCCTGGCGCAGGCGGGGACGGGGCGGGACGCGGCGCCGTGGGTGCACGTCAACGACGTGGCGGGCTTCATTGGCCCGGAGGTGTTCCGCACGCGCGAGCAGTTGGTGCGTTGCTGCCTGGAAGACATCGTGATGGGCAAGCTGCACGGCCTCACGCTGGGCCTGGACGTGTGCTCCACGCTGCACATGGACGTCACGCTGGATGACCTGGGCTGGTGCCAGGAGCAGCTCGCGGAGGCAGGGCCCGCGTACATGATGTCGCTGCCCACGCGGAATGATCCGATGCTCAGCTACCTCACCACGTCCTTCCAGGACCACGTGCGGCTTCGCGAGCGGTACGGCCTGAAGGTGGACGACCGGATGTGGGCCTTCTTCCAGCGCCTGGGCGTCATCGACGCGGACGGCCGGCCCACGAAGCACTTCGGCGACCCGGCCCACGTCTACGTGCACTTCCGACGGGCCAAGGGCGACACGCGTCCGGAGGCGGAGCTGCGGGCGGAGGCGGAAGTGAAGATGGCGGAGGTGCGCGCCCGGGGCGTGCCGCTCGCGGTGGGGCACGGCGAGGCGCCCTGGACGCTGGAGCCCACGCTGGAGCGGGAGGTGCGCGGTCTCTACGACGACGGCAAGGTGGGGTTGTGGTCGGAGCTGTCCGACGCGGCGGTGGAGTCCATCCCGCGCGCGGCGTGGCTCAAGACGCGCTCCCTGGACCGTCGCGACTACATCCTGCACCCGCCGTCCGGCGAGTCTCTGGACGAGGCCTCGGAGGCGAAGGTGCGTGCGCTGCGCGACCAGCACGCGGGCCGGTATGACGCGCAGGTGGTCATCTCGGACGGGCTGGATCCGCGCTCGCTGATGGACGAGGGCCACCTGGCGCCGTTCCTGGCGCGGCTGCGCTCGGAGTTGGAGGCGACGGGCTGGAGGGTGGCGTCGGAGGTGCTGGTGGTGAAGCACGGCCGGGTACGCGCGGGCTACCAGGTGGGCCAGCTGCTGTTCGGCGCGGAAGGGGACCCACGTCCGCGCGCCCTGGTGCATGTGATTGGCGAGCGCCCTGGCTCCGGGCACCACGCCTTCTCCGCGTACCTCACGGCGCCGGACGCGGACACCTGGGCGAAGCCGGGAGCGGTAGACCACGACCGCACCCGGCTCATCGCCGGCATCTCGGACACCAGCGTCCGGCCGGAGGACGCCGCCGTGGAGTTGGCGCGGATCCTCGCGGAGACGCGGACTTCAACCGCCCCCATGGTGTCGGGGGTGGCCTAGTTACGTGCGTCTGTCTTTGTCACGCGACCGATGACGTCAGCGGCTCAGCACTCCTGGATGTACTCCGAGTAGACCGACCGGCCGCCCCAGTAGTAGAGCCCGCCGCAGTAGCAACCAAACTCACCAATCAACTGGGTGTGCGCGGCGTCGTTGTAATACCGGTGCAGGTTCGCGTTCGGCTCGTTGGAACAGTCCGGAAGGGGCGCTTCCTGCGAGGCAAGATTCGGCTCGGATTCCTGCTCCATGGGACCGCCACAGCCCACCGCCATCGCCAGCAAACCACCGAGAATGAATGACCGCATGTGTCCTCCTTGAGGGGGACGCAAACCATATGCGGCCTGCGACTGTGCGTGAAACAGGGTGTCGCGGATTTCAGTGGAACCGTGGATGACGGGTTGCATTGTAAAACATTGCGTCAGCGCAGCGCGGCGATGCTCGCGGCGGTGCGCACGCCACCCACCGCGGTGGCCAGGGTGCTCTGGCCCGGGAACACGGAGTCCCCCACCAACCACACTCCGCGCTGCGCCTGGAAGGGTCCCAGCACGCGGTAGTTGTTCAACCCCGCGCGACGGGGAACGCCGCCCACCGCGCCAGCCTCGCGCAACGTGAAGCGCTGGAACGTGCGCGGCGACGCCGTCATGACGTGCACCACGTTGGCCATCCACTCCGGGAGCAGCGCGTCCAGGTTCTCGCGCATCCGCGCATGGAGCCCGGCGAAGTAGGGCGCTTGCTCCTCGGGCGTCATGCCCGCGACCTTCTTCAACGGCACGTGCGTGGACACCGTCACCGTGCGCTGCCCCGGCCGTGCGCGCCCTTCGTCCGCCGCCTCGCTCACGGAGGCGAAGAGGTGGTTGCCTTCGATGAAGGGGGCTTGCTCGTCGCGCACCAGCTCGAAGTGATGCGCGCCGCCGGAGTCACCTTCGGGAGGCCGCACGACGAGGTAGAGCATCGCCGCGCCCCAGCCGTCATCCACGCGCTCGGCGAGCGCATCCACCCGGGGAAGCCTCCCCACCGGAACCTCCATCAGCGTGCGCAGCCCTTGAGGCAGCACGTTGGCCACCACATGCCGGGCGAGCAGCTCACCCCTGCGCGCCGTCACCCGCCAGCCTCCATCCACCGGCGTCACCGAGCGCACCCGGTTCGCCATGAACACGTCGCCGCCCTGGGCCGAGATGGCCTTCGTCAGCGCCGTCGCCAACCGGCCGATGCCGCCCCGCACGTGCCCCGTGCCGCGCCAGTAGTAGTCCATCGCCGCGAACGCGAACGGCGCCTCCGCCTCCGCCGCGGGGCACTGCACGGTGATCTGACAGAGCGCGTCCAGGTACGTGCGCAGCGGCGTGAAGCCCTCCAGCCCGTGCTGCGCGAGCACCACGCCCAGCGGACGGCCCAGCCACCGCGCCAGCGGCGCGTAGGACCACGCGCGCCCCGCGTGCCGCATCAGCGTCTTCAGGTTCAACGGTGGCAGCAGGTCCGGGTCATCGAACAGCGGCCACAGCGCACCGGCCACCTGGGCCTGTAGTTCGAAGAACCGCCGCACGCCCCGCACGGGGGCTCCGGGCAGCGCGCAGAACGCGGCGATGAGCCGCTCCCGGTCCCGGTGCACGGGCAGCCGCATCCCCGGGGTTCGCAGCTCCACCAGGGGATCCAACCAGTCCACCGTCACGTCCAGCGCGTGCTCGCGGATCCACCGGCCGAAGAGCTGATGCTCACCGAAGCCGGAGAACAGCGTGGCGCCGGACTCGAAGGCGTAGCCACCGCGCCGGAAGGTGCTTGCGCAGCCGCCCGGGTAGTTGAGCCCTTCGCACAGCGCCACCCGGGCGCCCCGGCGGCACAACTCCAGCGCCGTGCCCAGGCCACCGAAGCCCGCACCCACCACCACCGCGTCGTACCAGGTGTCCGCCATTGCTCGGGTAAAAGGACCGGCACCGGGAGCGGGCCGGGGGAGACCCGCTCCTTCCGGTGCCGGTATCGCGCACATGGCCAGGCGCGACGGGAGTCTCCTAACGGGCCCGCACTCCCGCCGCGATTCTTTTCCCCACTCGAGGGGGAGACAGGCGTCCGGGCGCTTCCACTGGCGAACACCCGGCCCCGCGGCTACGGCATCTTCAGCCTGATGTTGAACGTGTATGACACGTTCACCGGACGGCCCTGGAACGTCAGCGGCTGATAAGTCCGCGAGGAGAGGGACTCCAGCACCGCGTCATCCATGAACGGCAGGCCCTTGATGATGCGGCAGTCGCGCACCCGGCCCTCCGTGGTGATGACGCACTTCGCGATGATCATCCCCTCCACGCCCGCGCGCCGCGCCTCGAGCGTGTAGCTGAACTGCGAACCGCTCAGCATCTTCGGGGGCGTCATCCCGCCAGTGAAGGGAAGGACCTCCGTGCCCGTGGGCGCGGTCGGGATCCCCGGCACGCCCACGGCGCCGATGGGGCTGGTGCTGTTCCGATCGCCGTCCGGGTGACCCGGCTGACCGGTCTCGCCCGTGCCCGTCGGGTCGGTGGTGTCCGCCGCGTCCGCGATCGTCGTCGGCTCCGGATCCGGCTTCACTTCCGGCGGATCCGCGGGCAGCGGCTTCGGGTTCAGCGGGATGCGGTCCGTGCGCGGCTTGGGCTTCGGCTTCGGTGCGGTCGTGACCGGCTTCGGCTGCGCGGCATTCATCGTCCCCAGTTGGATGGTGGGCTGACGGAAGACGACGTCCTTGAGCGGCTGTTCGACGGTCTCCGGCACGCGGCCGGAGATGAAGAACACCAGGCCCAGGAGTCCCGCGTGCACGCCGATGGACACCCACGCGCCCGTGCCGAACCGTCCCGAGCGCACTCCCCGCCGTTCGATGACCGACTCAAACATCTGACCCGCCTCCTGTTCGGGGCGGACGCTCCAGGCGTCCCGTCCCCACAAGATGCAAGGTACGAAGTCCCGCCAGTCGAAAGGCCGACAGGGCTCCATGTGTTGGTCATGGTTGCGTCATGACGGGCCGCCGCTCAGGACCTCCATGCGGTAGCCCACGCCGCGCAGCGTGTGGATGGTGAAGCCGGACGTGCTCGTCCACCCGAGCTTCTTCTTCAGGTTCGACACGAAGTTGTCCACCGTGCGCGGATCCACCACGACGTCGCGGCCCCACACCGCGTCCAGGATTTCGCCTCGGGGCAGGGCGCGGTCGCGGTGGCGCAACAGGAACGCCAGCAGGTCGAACTCCGTGCGCGTCAGGTCCACTTCACTGCCGTCCGCCCGCAGCACCGCGCGGCGTCCCAGGTCCAGCGTGAAGGCGCCAAAGGTCACCACCTGCGGCGGCGCCGTGCCCGCCCGCCGCACCAGCGCCTGCACGCGCGCGAGCAGCTCCCGCAGCCGGTAGGGCTTGGTGAGGTAGTCCTGCGCGCCGGCCTCGAAGCCGCGCACCAGGTCGTCCTCCAGCGAGCGCGCGGTGAGCATCAACACCATGCTCTTCACGCCCTCCGCGCGCAGGCGGCGGCAGAAGCTGTAGCCGTCCTCGCCCGGCAGCATCACGTCCAGGATGAGCAGGTCGAACACCCGCGACGCCAGGTGCGGCGCCGCGTCCTTCGCGGACGGGGCGTCCGTCACGTCGTAGCCCTCGTCGCGCAGGTTGTCGCGCAGGCCCATGCGCAGGTTGGCGTCGTCCTCGACGATGAGGATGGTCGGGCGGGTGGTGGAGGGTGGCGTCTGCGTCGTCATCGGCGCGTCTCGGGAAAGGTCAGGGCGAAGGTCGTGCCTTCGGGGCCGGAGGAGGCCACCTGGATGCTGCCCTGGTGCAGGCCCATGATTCTGCGGCACAGCGCCAGCCCCAGGCCACTTCCATGCACCTCCGGCCCGGGCGTTGTCAGTCGGTAGAAGTCCTGGAACACGCGCTCCCATTCTTCCGGGGGAATGCCCACCCCGTTGTCGCTGAAGAGCACCGTGGCGCCAAAGCCCGGCTGCGGATAGGCGCGCACAGTGAGGAGCACTGGACTGCGTAGGTTGTAGAGGCAGGCGTTGCGGCCCAGGTTGGCGAAGAGCATCCGCACGAGCGACGCGTCCGCGTCCAGCTCCACGTCCCCCACGTCCGAGCTCAGTTCCACCGGCACGGTGACGGCGTCCATCAGGTCATCGCGCAGGTTGCCCACCGCCTCCTCCAGCCGCACGCGCGCGGGCCTCAGCGCCCATCGCCCCTTGTCGATGCGGTTGAAGGACAGGATGTTCTCCACCAGGAAGTGCAACCCCTCTGCCGCGCGCACGATGCGGGTGGGGTAGTCCCCCGCCTCCGGGCTCTTGCCCAGCCGGCGCTCCAGCGTCTCCCCCAACAGGCGGATGGACGCGAGCGGCGTGCGCAGTTCGTGGGACACGGTGGAGACGAAGTCGCTCTTGAGCTCCACGAAGCGGTACTTGCGCTGCTGGGCCACCACCGCCAGCGCCGCGATGGCCGACGCGAGCGCGCCGCACGCCGCCACGAGCAGCGTCTTCAGGCCGTACCGCGCCTCGATGTCCGCCTCCGCCGCGGCCCAGCCGGGCGTGGCCACCTCCAGCCCCGGGTGCTTCAGGGGCCGCGCCACGCCGCCGGGCCCCAGCCGCACCTGGCCATCTCGGGGGATGAGGTTGCGCCCGCGCAGCTCCTGCGTCAGCTCGGAGAGCAGCGCACCCATGTCCACGGCCAGCCCGTGCACCTGTTCGGCCGCGGGCTCCACGTACCACTGCTCGGCCAGCAGCGTGGGGCCGTCCAGCGGCTCCGGCAGCACCAGCGCTCCCGCGCCGGCCTCCTGCACGCGCGCCACGAAGGCGTCGGAGGGCTCCGACAGGGTGCGGCTCAACGCCACGATGCGCGCCTGGAGGAAGTTGAAGTCCGGCTGCGTGAGCTGGGCCCGGGAGCGCAGCACGTTGCGCTGCAGGCCCGCGTCCCGCGCCATGCCGCCCAGCTCCTCCGGAAGGCCTTCGCGCACCAGCGCCCGGATGAGGGGCTGCGTGTCCTCGCCGCGTTGCAGGTACTCCACCATCAGCAGGGTGAAGGGCAGCTCCTGATCCGGTGGCAGCGGGTGCGCCGCGTGGTAGCGCAGCAGGGCCTCCACCGCCGCGTCCTTGCGCGCCTCGCTGCTGGAGGCCAGGGCGGCCTCCGTCGCGCGCAGCCGGGACAGCCGCTCCTGGTAGGGCGAGGGGGCCTGACCGTCCTCCAGCGCGTGCGCCAGCATCGTGTAGTTGGCCTGGGCCGGGACGTCCGCGCCCTCCCGGGGCCAGTCCACGCGCGGCAGGAACTGGTGGCCGCGGAAGAGCAGGTAGTAGCCCTCGGCGGGCAGCAGCGGGTCGCCCACGGCCGCGTTGAGCTTCGGCAGGTGGGACTTCATCATCTGCGCGAGCGCGGTGCGCAGGGACTCGGCGGCCAGCTGCTCCAGGGCAATCCGCCGCGAGCGCACCTGGGCGCGCGCGTCCTCACGCTCCTGGGTGAAGATGCGCTGGAGGCTCACCAGCCCCCATCCGAGGGCCAGCAGTCCGAAGCCCAGGGCGAGCAATGTGGGGAGGAGTCGGCGCAGCATTCGCGTCCCTTGGGACTGTAGCAGTGTCGACAGGTTTGCGGGCCGGGAGCCTCCAGGGTGAATAAAGTGGGGGCAGCCGGCGTCCCCACGGGTGTCTGGAGATCGGAGACGGAGTCATGGGTTCTCGATGGTGGATGGGTTTGATTGTCGGCCTGGCGACCCAGGGGGCGTTCGCGCAGACCTCGCCGGTCGCCGCGGATGACTGGGGTGATGACGACGGGTACGCCCAGCAGTCCAACGCGGATGATTCCGGGCCCATCGCGCCCTCTCCGCCCCCTGACCTGCCC